>JAGOGG010000173.1 GCA_017996795.1 Sediminibacterium sp.
TAAATATCAATCTCTAAACCATTTTCGTTCAACCGATTATTCATTTCATTCAAGGGCCAAGTTTGAATAAGCAAATGAGAAAAATGATTTTGTTCATCATAAATTCCTCCGTCGCCCCTATAAATAGTCACTCTAACCCTGGCCAACTCATGGTGTTGATTTTTGGCAACCAAAGCATGTATTGCATTCAAAATATATTCCGAAGTAAAATAAGCGGGAGGCTTAAATTTCAATGTATCTAGTGTACTCAATAATCTTTCTAAATGAAATTGCTCCAACAATATTTTTCCTTTATACCATTTCATGGTTTCAAAGAATCCATCCCCATACCTAAAAGACCGATTATTGGGAGAAATAAGCAACTTGTCTTGCTTCAAAAATTTGCCATCACTAAAAAGAAATTGAGGAACTACCATAGAACAAAGATAGATTGAAGCTAAATTCGTCTAGTAAAATAAAACATTGGGGCAACCCGCCTTAAAAAGCAAGCATCAATATGACCATTCGCCAAATTACCCAAACCCTTGAAAGCTTTGCGCCACTTGCATATCAAGAATCCTACGACAATGCAGGTTTATTAACTGGTTCAGCCAATTGGGAATGCAAGGGTGTAGTTTGCACATTGGATGCTACCCTAGCGGTATTGCAAGAAGCCAAAGCGGCAAATGCCAATTTGGTAGTAGCCCATCATCCCATTTTATTTAAAGGCATTACTAAAATCACAGGAAAAAACTATGTAGAAGAAGCATTAATCTATGCCATTAAAAATGATATAGCCATCTATGCCATTCATACCAATTTAGACAATGTATGGGGTGGCGTGAATAGTGTCATTGCACAAAAAATGGGATTAATCGATTGCCAAATTTTACAACCCAAAAAATCAATATTGACCAAATTGGTGACTTTTGTACCAACCCCTCAATTTTCGCAAGTGCTAGAAGCACTGTTTGCAGCTGGCGCAGGCAATATTGGCGAATACAGTGAAACCAGTTTTAGTTCCGGGGGGATTGGAAGCTTCCGCGGATCGGAACGGTCAAACCCTACCATTGGCACTCCGGGGGTGCGGGAGCAAGTAGAAGAAACCCGAATTGAAGTCATTTTGCCCAATTATTTGGAGCATCAAGTGGTAACTGCACTAAAAGAAGCTCACCCCTATGAAGAAGTGGCATATGACTTAATTCCTTTGAACAATTTGAATCAACAAGTAGGGTCTGGGATGATTGGACAGCTCCAATCCCCCATGGAAGAAAACAATTTTTTAAGCCTATTAAGTAGCCAATTTGGCCTAAAATTGGTAAAACATACCCCATTATTGGGCAAAAAAGTGCAAAAAATAGCCATTTGTGGGGGTGCGGGCAGTTTTTTGATTAAAGATGCCATTGCAGCTGGGGCCGACTTTTTTGTAAGTGCCGATATTAAATACCATGAGTTTTTCGACGCTAATAACCAGCTAGTATTGGCCGATATAGGCCACTGGGAAAGTGAACAATACACGATTGAGCTGCTTTTTTCGCTAATAACCAGCAAATTCCCTAACTTTGCCGTCCTTAAAACAACAGTTCAGACAAATCCTGTACGTTATTTTTTGGGATAAACATTATAATTACCAACACGATATGGCATCTGTAAAAGATTTCTCCGTTGAAGAAAAACTAGTAAACCTATTACGTTTACAAAAAATTGACAGCAAACTAGATGAGATTCAGGTTTTAAAGGGAGAACTTCCAATGGAAGTAAGCGACCTTGAAGATGAAATACAAGGCTTATCTGCACGTCAGACTCGTATTGAAGAAGAAATTAATGGTATTGGCGAATTTATTGAAGGAAAGAAAAATGCCATCAAAGAAAGCGAAGCCTTAATTGCTAAGTACGAAAAGCAAAGTGAGAATGTTAAGAACAACCGTGAGTTCGAAGCAATCAATAAAGAAGTAGAAATGCAACAGCTAGAGGTTAAACTCTGCGAAAAGCATATTCGTGATGCAAACGAAGAATTGGCAGAAAAAATTAAGCAATTAGAAAATGCCAAGAAAATGGTTGCCGTTAAAGAAGGCGTTTTGAACCATAAGAAAGGTGAGTTAGAAAAAATTATTGCAGATACTGTAAAAGAAGAAACCGAATTAAATGGTTTCAGCGCAGACGCAAGAGCACATATTGATGAGCGTTTAATTTATAGCTACGATAGAATTAGAACCAGCTATAGAAACGGTTTAGCAGTAGTTGCTGTTGAGCGTGATGCTTGTGGCGGTTGCTTCAACTCAATTCCACCTCAGCGTCAGAGCGAGATTCGTTTACACAAAAAAATCATCGTTTGCGAAAACTGCGGACGTATTTTAGTAGACGCAGATTTGAATGACAGCGTTGATGTAAAATAAAAATATCGCTTTTAACATACTCAAGGGCAGTCGTTTGGCTGCCCTTTCTTATTTTTAGGCCGTGACTAAAATTGCCAGCATCTTACTTATTTTTTTGTGCAGCACTTTAAATGGGTGGGCACAAACTAAATTTGATTTTAATACAAACTGTTTTCAGGCTTATCAAGAAATAGGTAAATTAAAAACCAAAACAGGGCAACTACAAATTCAAAAATTACAGTTACAACAACCCGATAACTTAATACCTGTTTTACTCGAAAACTATATTGACTTTTACACTTTGTTTTTTAATGAGGACCCTGCGGAATACACTTCCCTTTTTCCTCAATTTCAAGAGCGACTTAACCAAGTAGAAAAAGGCAATAAATCATCTCCTTTTTACTTATATAGCCAAGCAGTCATACGTATTCAAAGGGCAACTGTACAAATCAAATTTGGCAACTTCTGGGATGCAGGATGGGATTGCAGAAAAGCATTTATCTTATTAAAAGAGAACAAAAAAAAGTTTCCCCAGTTTAGTCCAAACGATTTATGGTTTGGCGCATTAGAAGCAGTCATTGGAACCGTTCCAAAAGGATACAAATGGTTAACCAGCCTATTGGGTATGAGAGGCTCCATTACACAAGGAATGCAAAAAGTACGCAATTTCACCTATAGCAACGACCCCTGGGCCAAGCAGCTTTTTAACGAATCGGCATTTGTATATGTTTACTTACTTTTTTATATACAAAATGAAAAAGAAGCAGCATTAGCATTCATCAACCAAAAAAAATTAGACCTAGTCAATAATCATTTACATGCATTTATGGCCGCCAATCTCTCCTTGAATAACAAAGAGGTAGAGTACAGTAAAAACATCATTACAAGTAGAAATAAATCGGATGAATACTTGCAATTGCCCATTTGGGATTTTCTAATGGGTTATGCAAAAATGTTTCATTTAGAATTACCAGAAGCCATTCATCACTTTGAACAGTACACAAAAAAATTCAAAGGGAAATTTTATGTGAAAGATGTGTACCAAAAAATTAGTTGGTGCTATTATTTACAAGGAAAAATGCAGCAAGCCAATGCCAATAAACAGCTGGCAATTGTTAAAGGGGCTACTTTTTCAGATGCAGACAAAAAAGCATTGAAAGATGCAAAAGAAAAAAGTTGGCCCAATACCCTTTTGTTAAAAGCCAGATTATTGAACGATGGTGGCTATCATATTGATGCACTAAAGCAATTAGCAGGTAAATCTTTGGCCGATTTTAACAAAGAGGAAGAGCGACTAGAATTCGTATACAGAATTGCCCGTATTTACGATGATTTAGGAAGAAAGGAAGATGCCATCAAAAATTACTTGAATGCAATCAAATTAGGAGAAAACAGAAGAGAATACTATGCTGCCCGAGCTGCTTTACAAATAGGACAGATCTATGAAAACAATGGAGAAAAAGCATTGGCTATTCAATACTATCAAAAATGTATGAGCATGGAAGACCATGAATACAAAGATTCATTAGATCAAAAAGCCAAATCGGGTATTGCTCGTTGTTCTGGAAATTAAGAAATTAAATTTTAGATAAAAGTCTATCAGCAAATTGGGTAAGCTTTGTTAACTTGCTGCTCTATTAAAAACTATTTCTTTGTTGCGTCAGCTAACCATACAGAATTATGCCATCATTGATGAATTAACCATTGATTTTGATGAACGGCTTAATATCATCACCGGTGAAACAGGTGCAGGTAAAAGTATATTAATGGGGGCGCTCAGCCTTATATTAGGCGAAAGAGCAGATACCAATGTATTGGTAAACAAAGAACGAAAATGCATTATAGAAGGCTATTTTACAGCAGGTAAAAAAGCAGCTGTCACGCATTTTTTACAAGAACATGATTTTGAAGAAGCAGCAGCAACAGACCACAGTGTAGTAATCAGAAGAGAGATAGGAAGCAACGGAAAATCCAGGGCATTTATCAATGATACGCCTGCCACACTACAGCAATTAAAAGAATTAGCAGGATTACTAGTAGACTTACATCAACAGTTTGATACTTTAGAATTAGGGGATAGTGATTTTCAAAGGACCGTTATAGATGCATTGGCATCCAATGAAAATATCTTAACTACCCATCAACAATATTTTAAAGAGTGGAGTGGAGTGTTAGCTGCCTATAACGAACTACAAGCGCAGAAAGCAGCCTTACAAAAAGAAGCCGATTACAATCAATACCTCTGCAACGAGTTAGAAGAATTGTCAT
>JAGOGG010000174.1 GCA_017996795.1 Sediminibacterium sp.
CCATAGTGTTTCGCTTAAAGCAGTCATTCTAGGAAAAATCATATAGTCTAATTTTTTCTCGTTACCCATATATTCTGTCCAAACATTTGTTTGACCCCCAATTATTTTACTGCTCAATCCTTTTTGTATAATAGCTGCTGGAATGGGATTGTAATTGTACACTGCTTCCAAAGGATTGTATCCATGAATGGCTAAACTGTCTTTGGGATTTTGTGATTGATAATGATCAAAATAAAATGGTTTGCCCGGTGTATTGATTACATTGAATCCTTTACTAGCTGCTTCAATAGCTTGTTTTTCAGTTCCCCAATTCATAACAATGGTTGAAGTATCTAAATCTCCTTCATTAATTTCATGCCATCCGATTGTTTGTTTCCCTTTTGATTGGAGGTATTTGGCAATAAACTCAATAAAATAAGTTTGTAGCGCAGTTTCATTTTTTAAACCATTTTCTTTCATGAAAGCTTGAGTTGCAGAGTCTTGCTTCCACCATATTTTACTGCACTCATCGCCCCCAACATGAATATAAGGGGAAGGGAAGAGTGCCACAACTTCATCAAATACTTGTTCTAAAAAACGAAATGTGGATGGTTTGGGTGCCAACACATTATTTTGTCTGTTGTACATGCCCCAAGTAGTTGCTACATTCCAAATGGTATCGGGTTTGGTGCTAAGTTCTGGATAAGCAGCAATTGCAGCACGACTATGTCCGGGTATATCTATTTCAGGTATTACCGTTATTGCCCTAATAGAAGCATACTGTATGATTTCTTTTATTTCTGCTTTTGTATAGAATCCGCCGTAGCGAGTTCCGTCATATTGCGCAGGGCTGTCTTTAAAATGGCCAATCAAGGTTTCCTTTCTAAAAGACCCAATGGAGTTCAGTTTGGGGTAAGCATTCATTTCAATTCTCCAACCTTGGTCGTCTGTTAAATGCCAATGAAACGTGTTGAATTTATGAAAAGCCAAGTAGTCAATATACTTTTTGATATAGCTTACCGGAAAAATATGTCTCACTACATCTAGATGCATTCCTCTGTATGCGAATCTTGGCTGATCCTCTATATGAATAGGTGAAATTTTTGCTGCATTTAATTGGCCAATGGGCATTAATTGTAATAGACTTTGAATTCCATTCACTAGCCCTCTCAAGTCGTGGAATTGAATATCGATGTTTTGTTTATTTACATTCAACTCATATTGCTCCGGTGAATTATTGGAAGTTGCAATCAATATTAAATTAATGCCAGTAGTAGACCTATTCTTAACATCCGAACTTTTTCTGATTTCCAGTTCAATGCCTGTTTGTTTTAGAATGGCTTGTTTTAAATAATCTGCTTGATCTTTAAAACTGGCGGAATAAAAGATGGTTTGTTTGTTATCTAATACAAAAGGTTCAGAACTATGCGGATAACTAATAAATGCAGGCTTTGGTATGATTGAATGTGCATTTTGTGCGGTACTATAGAAGCAAATGCAAAGTATACAAGCGGTAATAAACAATCTTTTCATGACTATTGGAATAATTGGATGGGTATAAAAATATCAAAATGATTGGCTATTTGGTAAATTGCAGGGTAGTATTTACCACCGTTCACCAAATTGTTATGCTGAAAGCAGATTTAAGAAAGCACTATATTAATAAAAGAAATGAATTGCATGGAGCAGACCGATTGAAATTAGACGATCTCTTATTGATTCAATTTCAACAAATCAATTTTGAGGGAATTCAAACTGTGCTCAGCTATTGGCCATTGGCTAATAAGTCTGAGCCCAATACTCATTTGTTCAATGGCTATTTAAGACATATGATACCGCAGCTACAATTGGCCTATCCAGTTGTTCAAGATGAATCCAACATGCAAGCCATCTTGGTGAATGAAGATACAGTGTACAAAACCAATCAATGGGGTATCACAGAGCCCATATCTGGGGAAACAATCAAATTAAAAAATATCCATCTAGTGATGGTTCCATTATTGGTTTTTGATAAAGCAGGTTACAGAGTTGGATTTGGTAAAGGGTATTACGATCGATTTTTGGCTAAAAAAGAAGAACATACAGCTCTAATTGGGTTTTCTTACTTTGATCCAATACCCTTAATCAGTGACACCCATGAATTTGATATACCTTTACACCTAGGTATTACCCCTAAGCGCATTTATGAATTTTAATACCATTTTTCTTAAATCATTTCGAGTGCTATTGCTGCCTTTAGCGGCATTGTATGGTTTAATCATTATCATTCGAAATAGATTATTTGATAAAAATATTCTTAAGTCTGCAGCATTTAATTTCCCTATTATTTGTGTGGGCAATTTGGCGGTAGGAGGAACTGGAAAGTCTCCAATGGTAGAGTACTTATTAGAATTATTAAGTCCTAGATTCAAAATGGCAACTTTGAGTAGGGGATATAAAAGAAGAACCAAGGGCTATGCATTGGCCAATGACCAAACTACTGCGTTGGAAATAGGAGATGAGCCTATGCAATTTGCATTGAAATTCCCAAATGTTGCAGTGGCCGTTGGTGAAGAGCGGATAGTTGCAATCCCTCATTTATTACAAGATCACCCTGAATTACAAGCAATTATTTTAGACGATGCGTTTCAACATAGAACGGTTAAGGCAGGCTTTAATATTTTATTAACCGAGTATAGTAATTTATATACAAGCGACTTTTTTTTGCCAACAGGGGACTTAAGAGATGAATGGGCTTCAGCGCATAGAGCTCAGGTGATTATTGTAACCAAGTGTCCACCTGATATGGATGAGAAAATGAAGTCTACCATATTAAGAGAATTAAAACCTTTACCATCTCAAAAAATATTTTTTACTTGTATTGAGTATGGAATGCCTTATCATATTTGCGATAGTAGTATTCAATATTCCATTAACTCAATGGATGAAGTAATGTTGGTTTGTGGTATTGCCAATCCCAAACCACTTAAAGATTATTTATTGCAAAAAGCAACCACTTATTACCAACAAGACTATCCAGATCATCATATTTTTTCAATAGACGACTTAAAAGAAATGAGGAGGAAATTTGATGATATTACTGCTGATCGAAAATTATTTATTACTACAGAAAAAGATGCAGTTAGACTGATTAAATTCAAAGATGAATTGACCAGTTTACCCTTCTTTGTTATTCCAATAAGACACAGAATCCTTTTTGATGAATCTTGGCATTTTAATGAATTGCTGATTAAATTCATTCAAGATTTTAATTTCAATCCAATCGTATGAGTACCAAGAAACCTAAGTCGAAACAAAAGCAAAAAGCAAAAACCATAACTGTACAAACTTTAAAAGGTAAACTAGAAGTTACTCGTTCTGGAATGGGTTATGTGTTAATAGAGGATCAATCAGGAGATGTATTGGTTAGGCCCAACGATTTTGGCACCGCCCTTAATGGTGATACAGTTAGAGTGAAAGTAGTGAGAGAGAATGTACGAACAGGCAAAAAAGAAGGAAAAATCACTGAAGTAGTTGAACGTAAACAAACTGAATTTATAGGTAGATTACAAGTATCAGCTCACCATGCATTTTTTGTACCCGATTCGGACAAGCCAATGCCAGATTTATATATCCCTATGCAATCCATTAATGGTGCACAGCATAGAGATAAGGTATTGGTTAAATTGGTTCGTTGGGATAAGGAAGATAAGAAACCAGTAGGGGAAGTGATTAGTGTAATGGCCCCAGATGATGTGAACGATGCTGCTATGAAAGAAATCTTGGCCGAAGCCGGATTTCCATTGAGTTTTTCAGATGAAGTAGTAGAAGAAGCGGGTAGATTGGTAGACGTTATTGATGAAGCAGAAATAGCCAAGCGTAGAGATTGTAGATCTTTACTTACGTTCACCATTGATCCGGTAGATGCCAAAGATTTTGACGATGCCATCTCCATCAGAAAATTGGGAGATAATAAATACGAAATAGGGGTTCATATTGCCGACGTTAGCCATTATGTGGTGCCAGATTCGGCATTAGATGCTGAAGCTTACAGAAGGGCTACATCTGTATACTTGCCTGACAGAGTTAATCCAATGTTACCTGAACATATATCTAATGAATTGTGCTCTTTAAGACCTCATGAAGATAAACTAACATTCTCTGCTATTTTTCAAACCAATGAAAATGGCGACGTGAAGCAATATTGGTTAGGTAGAACGGTTATTCATTCTGATCATAGATATACTTATGAGGATGTACAACAAATTATTGAAACCAAAGAAGGGTTACATAAAGAAGAGATTTTGTTGCTGAATGAAATGGCGCAAAAATTAAGAAAGAAAAGATTCAGCAAAGGAGCCATTAATTTTTCATCACAAGAAGTGCGCTTTCAATTAGACGAAAAAGGAGTACCCATTGGTATAGTAGTAAAAGAAAGCAAAGAGTCACATCAATTAATTGAAGAGTTCATGTTACTGGCCAATAGAACAGTAGCTGAAAATATTGCCAAACAACATATTAATAAAAAGCCCATTCCTTTTCCTTATAGAGTGCACGATCAACCAGATGAAGAGAAACTAGCTCCATTTATACAATACGCAAAACGTTATGGTCATAGTTTTGATATATCTACCCCACAAG
>JAGOGG010000175.1 GCA_017996795.1 Sediminibacterium sp.
TATACTGTGTTTCTTGCCATTTACTTCAATATCAATTTGATTATCGTAAGCTTGTTTTGCTTTTACCTTGATGGGTTGGTTAATAGATAGGCCTAATTTATCTACGTATTTTAAGAATTCTGCAGAATTATCTTTTACACCTACCATTTTACATTGATGCCCTACTAATTCTTCTATTAAAGTTTTACGGGGAAGAATATTGAGCTCACCCTTTGCATTGGGAATAAGATCACCATGCGGATCAGTAGAGGGATAATTTAAGAATTGGTCTAGCTTATCAATCAATTTTTTGCTTTGAATATGTTCTAATTGTTCTGCTACTTCATGTACTTCATCCCAATTAAATGCAAGTTTCTCGTATAAAAAGGATTCCCATAATCGGTGCTTTCTTACAATCTCAATAGCTCTTTTTTTACCCTCTTTGGTTAAAGAAGATTTACCATATCGTTCGTAATGAATAAGCTTTTTATCCTTCAGTTTCTTCAGCATATCGTTTACTGATGCGGGTTTAATGCCCAAGTGACTCGCTATTTCGTTGGTGCCAGCTTCGGTTTTATCGGCCATTTCAATGGTCAACTTAAAAATCCCCTTTAGGTAATTCTCTTCTGTATAAGAAAGTACTTGCATGCCCTAAAAATAAGTGAAAATCTAAATAAAATTTGTTAGGCTCGTCTAACAAATATACTTTTACCCCCAGAAAGATGAAATTTTCAGCATTCATATTGTTTATAGGATTGATATTGGGCAGTGGCTTTAGCTTATTAGCGCAGTTTCCTGCTGATACTTCTCGCTTACTTAAACCCATGCAAGCAGAGCTGGCAGAAGTAGTGGTAACAGGCACTTTAAAGGAAGTAAAACGCGTAGAAAGTCCAGTTCCAGTTGAAGTGTATTCAGCTGCTTTTTTAAAGAAAAATCCTGCCTTTCATATTTTTGAAGGACTGCTCCATGTGAATGGGGTAAGGCCGCAAAGCAATTGCAATATTTGTAATACAGGTGAAATCAGAATCAATGGACTACCTGGTGCTTATACCATGGTATTGATTGATGGAATGCCCATCGTGAGCAGTTTATCTACTGTTTATGGTTTATCCGGTATACCTGCTTCCATGGTTGAAAGAATTGAAATTGTAAAAGGACCAGCATCTACTTTGTATGGGAGTGAAGCCATTGGCGGATTAATTAATGTGATCACTAAAAAGACAGGAACCGCTCCTCATATTTCCGCAGATATGATGGCAACTACCTGGGGTGAACTCAATACCGATTTAGGTTTTACCACTAAAGTGGGGAACAGAGCCACCGTGTTAACGGGCATTAATTATTTCAATTACAGCAATCCCATCGATAACAATAAAGATGGATTTACCGATTTGACTTTGCAGCAACGTGTTTCTGTTTTTCAAAAATGGTCTATTCAACAAAAGCAAAACAGAACCTTGAATCTCGCGGCTAGATATTTTTATGAAGATCGTTGGGGCGGACAAATGAATTGGAACAAGGGTTTCAGAGGAACGGATTCTGTTTATGGCGAAAGCATTTACACCAACCGAGTTGAATTATTAGGCAATTATCAGTTACCCACAACTGAAAAAATTAGTCTTGCCTTTTCGTTGAATCACCATCATCAAAACAGCATGTATGGCAATACATTATACATGGCTAAACAACAAGTAGGCTTTGCACAAATGGTATGGGATAAAACAATTGGCAAACACGATTTCTTATTGGGTACTGCATTACGATATACCTATTACAACGACAACACTCCTGCAACCGGTTCAACAGATCGTGCAAAAATGGGAACAGCCCCACAGCGAATTATTTTGCCAGGCATTTTTGCGCAAGACGAAATTAGTTTTAACGAGCAACACAAATTATTAGTAGGACTTCGCTACGATTATAATTCGGCGCATGGAAATATTTTCACGCCACGCATCGCTTATAAGTATACCATTAACAATCAACAGTTCCTTCGTTTGAATATAGGAACCGGATTTAGAGTAGTGAATTTATTTACAGAAGACCATGCGGCATTATCGGGTGCTAGAAAAGTAGTATTAACGGAACAACTTAAACCTGAACAATCCTTCAATATCAATTTGAATTATATCCATAAAATCTATGGAAAGGGTTCAGCTGCTACAACTCTTGATTTTAGTGCGTTCTACACTTATTTTAACAATCGAATTGTAGGTGATTTTGAAACAGATCCCAATCAAATTATTTACTCCAACTTAAATGGTCATGCCATAAGTAAAGGTGTTTCTGCCAATGCAGATATTGCATTGAACAATGGAATCAAATTAAATATTGGTGCAACTTATATGGATGTTGCTTTGCACAATAACCAACAAAAAGAACAGCAAATTTTAACAGAGCGTTTTTCTGGTACTTGGTCTTTGTCTTATCGCATACCTTCTATTCACTTAGACATTGATTATACAGGCAATGTTTACAGCCCCATGCGTTTGCCATTGTTAGGCCCGCTCGATCCACGGCAGCCTTACTCCCCCTGGTATAGTTTGCAAAATGTACAGTTTACTTTTCATTATTGGCATGGATTTGAATTGTATGGTGGTGTAAAAAATCTCTTAAACTTTTTACCCACTCGGTATAGCCCATTTTTGATTGCTAGGGCCAATGACCCATTTGATAAAGCAGTTCAGTTCCAACCTAATGGACAGGTTCAAGCAACCCCAGACAACCCCTACGCACTCAGCTTTGATCCCACTTATATGTTTGCGCCCAACCAAGGCATTCGAGGTTTTTTAGGAATACGTTATACCATCAAATAAAGCCTTCGTATCTTTATTGCATGGAACAAGAACAAGCAATTGTAAAAGACGGTGTAGATATTTTAATAAAGCCATTGGGCCCGATTGTGATTACTTCTAAATCTTATATTCATAAGCCAGATGGTACAGTGGATGTAAAAGAGAAAGTATCGCTTTGTGGTTGCGGCATGTCTAAGAACAAACCTTATTGCGATGCTTCGCATAAGCAGTTGATTAAGGAGAACGAATAATGAAAAAAACATTGGTCTTAGGTGCGTCTGAAAACCCCGCCAGGTATAGTTTTGAAGCGGTTACGCGTTTGCGAAAATATGGGCATGAAGTGGTTGCTGTGGGAAGAAAATCCGCTGTGATTGCAGGAGTGCAAATTGAAACAGAGCCACCGGTAGTCAATGATATTGATACGGTTACTTTATACTTGAACCCAACTGCGCAAAAAGCCTACTACGATTTTATTTTATCGCTCCATCCCAAGCGCATCATCTTTAATCCCGGAACGGAAAACGAGGAACTCGAAGAGCTTGCTCAACAAAACGGCATTGCTGCTATAGAAGCATGCACATTGGTGATGTTGAATACGGGCCAGTATTAATATTTTAAATCGAGTAGGGTCACTTTTCCATCCATTGTAGCAGCTACTAATTCATTGGCAGTACTAAGGTTGATGGTGTTCACCATGGAGTTATCAATTCGGTAACGCCATAATTTTTCTCTGGTGTAAGGATCTACTCCATACACGATGCCATTCTTGGTGCCAAAATAAACTTTACCCTCTTTTTCAATGGGCATATTAGGTACATGCTCATATCCAATTCCAAAATCTTTTTTCCATGCCAATGTTTGCAATGTTCTTCCTGTAGGAAAAACAGCAAAACCATCCGACATAGTTTTGCAATACAACCATTTACCATCAGCAGAAATACCAATAGATTCTCGAACACTTACTTCCTTGGTTCTCCATAAAGTATTGCCATTGTTTAAATCAATAGCAGTTAAAAAACGATCGGGAGCAACTATATATACAATATCATCTTGCACCACAGGAATACAAGAAGCGGGTGCAAAATTTCGCACCATTGAACCATTGTTCCATTTCCATGAAAGGCTACCTGTATAAGCATCTAAGGCATATAAGTGACGATCCCAAGAACCAAAAATAATTTTACCATTACTGAATACAGGGGTACTTACAACAGGACCATCTAACTCCCCAAAACTCCAACGCTGTTTGCCAGTAGCAAGGTCAATGCACCTAAAATGATGATCACTCCCACCTATATACACTTTGTTGTCATGAATTAAAGGAGAGCCTAATACAGCAGCTTCCGCTTTGAATTGCCAAATAAGTTTTCCATTATTGCTATTTAAACAATAGATACTGCCATCACCTGAAGCAACTACTACTTTATTTTGTACAATAGCAGGGCTTGAATAAATAGCACCCTTTGTTTGATAAGACCATTTCTTTTTTCCGGTTGATTTTGAAATGGCATCAATACTGCCCAAACTATTTCCAAAAATAACTAAGCTGCTAGTAACTGCAGGTGTTGAAATAACATTGGCATCAGATGCATATACCCAACGTGCTTTTACGGAAGGGAAGCTATCGTTCATGGAATAATCAGGGCGATAAAATTTTTTGTTGGGGCTAAAATCTTTCTTGGTTAAGTCTATGCCTGTCCATGCTTTTTTAGTTTCAATACCAGGTATGCGTTCTGCAAAAATCATGGAGTCTTCTCTAACATCTACCAAATTGTATCCGCCATATGCTGCTTTAGC
>JAGOGG010000176.1 GCA_017996795.1 Sediminibacterium sp.
ACAATAATATGTGCACCAACCGGAATGTTGTAATTTTTAATTACTTCTTTCTTGCTGTTTACAATTTGAATGGCTGGATTCTTAGTCTTATCACGCGTTTCAATAACAACTTTCTCAGCAAAACCAGTTTGCTCATCACTCTCTTCACGATAAGTAACACCTTCATCTAATCCATCAAATGAGATCTTACCTGCCATTTCTGAAACGATAACAGCATTGTATGGATCCCAATCACAAATCATATCACCAGCCTTAATCTTAGCACCTTCTTTTACATATAGTGTTGAACCATAAGGAATGTTATTGGTATTCAATACAATTTTAGTGTTAGGGTCAATTACTCTCACCTCACCAGAACGACCAATTACCACAATTGAAAGTGCACCATCTGATGCAGTTCTCTCAATTGTACGCATTTCCTCAAACTCAACAACGCCTTCGTATTTCGCTTTTAATACTGATTCTGCAGAAACGTTACCTGCAGTACCACCCACGTGGAAAGTACGTAAGGTTAACTGAGTTCCTGGTTCACCAATACTTTGTGCTGCAATAACACCAACCGCTTCACCACGCTGCACCATTCTTCCGGTGGCAAGGTTTCTACCATAGCATTTTGAACAAACACCTATTTTCATTTCGCAGGTTAATACCGAACGAATTTCAACTGATTCAATTGGTGAAGCTGCAATTAATTTTGCCTGATCTTCTCTGATTTCATCTCCACCTGTAATGATCAACTCACCCGTATTTGGATGATATACATCGCTTACAGCAGTACGTCCTAGTACTCTGTCGTATAAACTTTCAACAACTTCCTCATTGTTTTTTAGTGCCGTTGCAATCAATCCTCTTAAAGTTCCGCAATCTTCACCACTTATAATAACATCCTGAGAAACGTCTACCAATCTTCTTGTTAGGTAACCCGCATCGGCAGTTTTTAAAGCCGTATCGGCCAAACCTTTACGAGCACCATGCGTAGAGATAAAGTACTCAAGAATTGATAATCCTTCCTTAAAGTTAGAGATAATCGGATTCTCGATAATTTCACCTCCCGAAGAGCCTGATTTTTGTGGCTTAGCCATCAATCCCCTCATACCGCTTAACTGACGGATTTGCTCCTTAGAACCACGGGCTCCGGAATCAAGCATCATGTAAACAGAGTTAAATCCTTGACGGTCGTTAATCAACTGATCCATCAAACGTTTAGTCAATTTACTGTTGGTATGCGTCCAGATATCAATAATCTGATTGTAGCGCTCATTATTAGTGATGAAACCCATGTTGTAGTTACCTAAAACTTCTTCAACTTGTGTGTTGGCATCAGCAATCATTTTCTCTTTATCTTCTGGTACCAATACATCACCAAGGTTAAATGATAATCCACCTTTAAATGCCATACGGAATCCAAGGTCTTTCATATCATCCAGGAACTTGGCTGTTTTAGCAACCCCAGAAGTTTTAAGAATTAAACCAATAATATCACGTAATGATTTTTTAGTCAATAGTTCATTAATATAACCTACTTCGCGCGGTACTACCTGATTAAATAATACACGACCAACAGTAGATTCAGTTAACTTATTTACTAATTCACCATTTTCTTTTACCCACACCTTCACTTTAATGATGGTATGCAGGTCAACTTTCTTTTCGTTGTAAGCAATAATTACTTCTTCCGGAGAATAGAAAGAAATACCTTCGCCCATCATCTTTTTTTCTTCATCACTTTTACGGGCCTTGGTCATGTAATACAAACCAAGTACCATGTCCTGAGATGGAACTGTAATAGGCGCGCCATTGGCAGGATTCAGGATATTATGTGAAGCAAGCATCAACATTTGAGCCTCAAGAATTGCAGCATTTCCAAGTGGAACGTGAACTGCCATTTGATCCCCGTCAAAATCCGCGTTAAACGCAGTACACACCAATGGATGCAACTGAATTGCTTTTCCTTCAATTAATTTTGGCTGGAACGCCTGAATACCCAATCTATGTAGTGTTGGAGCACGATTCAATAATACCGGATGTCCTTTTAATATATTTTCAAGGATATCCCAGATAATAGCATCTTTACGGTCAACAATTTTCTTTGCAGATTTAACTGTTTTAACGATGCCTCTTTCGATTAACTTACGAATGATAAATGGTTTGAAAAGCTCTGCAGCCATGTCTTTTGGTAAACCACACTCATGTAATTTCATTTCTGGTCCAACAACAATTACCGAACGGGCTGAGTAATCCACACGTTTACCTAATAGGTTTTGACGGAAACGGCCTTGTTTACCTTTTAATGAATCACTTAACGATTTTAATGCACGATTTGATTCTGTTTTAACAGCATTAGATTTTCTTGAGTTGTCTAACAATGAATCTACAGACTCCTGCAACATCCTTTTTTCGTTTCTTAAGATAACTTCTGGAGCTTTAATCTCCATTAATCTTTTTAAACGGTTGTTACGAATAATTACACGTCTGTATAAGTCATTTAAATCGGATGTAGCAAATCTACCACCATCTAAAGGCACTAAAGGTCTTAATTCTGGTGGAATCACAGGAACAACTTTCATAATCATCCATTCAGGGTGATTAACCGTATTTAAACGGCTCATACGGAACGATTCAACAACCTGTAGACGCTTTAACGCTTCGGTTTTACGTTGCTGAGATGTTTCAGTATTTGCTTTATGACGAAGTTCGTATGATAACTCATCCAAATCAATTCTCTTCAACAAGTCAGAAAGCGCCTCAGCACCCATTCCTGCGATAAATTTATTCGGATCAGTTTCATCTAAATGTTGATTGTCTTTTGGTAAAGCATCAATAATATTTAGGTATTCCTCTTCAGATAAAAAGTCAAGCGCCTGGATACCATCCGCTGCCTTAATACCTGGTTGAATAACTACATATCTTTCGTAATAGATGATAGAATCTAATTTCTTTGTTGGTAAGCCTAACAAATAACCAATTTTATTTGGCAATGAGCGGAAGTACCAGATATGAGCTACAGGAACCACTAATTGAATATGGCCCATGCGCTCTCTACGTACTTTTTTCTCTGTTACCTCTACACCACAACGATCGCAAACAATACCTTTGTAACGAATTCTTTTATATTTTCCACAGGCACATTCCCAATCTTTTACTGGACCAAAAATACGCTCGCAAAACAAACCACCCATTTCGGGTTTGTAAGTACGATAATTAATAGTCTCAGGCTTTAATACTTCCCCACTGCTTCTTTCGCGGATACTTTCTGGCGAAGCTAAGCTGATGGTAATGGTAGAGAAGTTACTTTTTACTTTGGAATCTCTTTTTAAAAAAGCCATTTTTATATTCGGATTTAATTTTTTATGACGACTATGTTTTGAAAATACCTGGCATAGTTTGCACAATGCCAGGTAATTTTATTTAATCCAGTGAAATGTTCAAGCCTAAGCCTCTCAACTCATGCAACAATACGTTGAATGATTCTGGAATGCCCGGTGTTGGTAAGTTTTCACCTTTAACAATTGCTTCATACGCTTTTGCTCTTCCTACAACATCATCTGATTTTATAGTTAGAATTTCTTGCAATATGTTGGCTGCACCAAATGCTTCAAGTGCCCAAACCTCCATCTCACCAAAACGCTGACCTCCAAACTGAGCTTTACCACCCAATGGTTGTTGCGTAATTAACGAGTATGGACCTATTGAACGTGCATGCATCTTATCATCCACCATATGTCCAAGTTTCAACATATAAATAATTCCTACAGTTGCAGGTTGGTCAAATCTTTCTCCAGTACCACCATCTGTTAAGAAAGTACGCCCGAATCTAGGAATACCAGCCTTATCAGTATAATGATTGATATCATCAATTGATGCACCATCAAATATCGGGGTAAAGAATTTTTGATTTAATTTTTGACCAGCCCAAGCCAATACTGTTTCATAAATCTGTCCAAGGTTCATACGCGAAGGTACACCTAGTGGATTTAACACAATATCAACCGGAGTTCCGTCTTCAAGGAAAGGCATATCTTCGTCACGTACAATACGTGCTACAATACCCTTGTTTCCATGACGTCCAGCCATCTTATCACCTACTTTTAACTTACGTTTTTTAGCAATATACACTTTCGCAAGTTGTACAATACCTGCAGGCAGCTCATCACCTACGGTAAGTGCAAATTTCTTACGCTTGTAAATACCTAATAAATCATTCGCTTTAATAGAGTAATTATGAATCAAAATTTTGATTTGCTCATTGCAATCCTTGTCAGTAGTCCACTTTCCAGGGTTGATGTTTGCATAATCAATTGAAACCAATTGTTTTTGCGCAAACTTAGACCCTTTAGGAATAATCATTTCCTTAAAGTTAGTTTGAACACCTTGCGAAGTTTTGCCGTTTACCAATGTAAATAGTTTTTCAACTAATTTATTTTTTAGTAAAGCTGCTTCTTGATGATATTCCTCATCAAGCTTAGCAATGATTGGCTTTTCGTCACTTTTTGATTTTTTATCTTTAATCACGCGACTAAAAAGTTTCTTATCAATTACAACTCCTTTTAATGATGGAG
>JAGOGG010000177.1 GCA_017996795.1 Sediminibacterium sp.
GAGAATCAAAGAAGTGGCTGCAACAAAAGCACCCATGATTGTTTCACTCAATTTTCCACAAGCACAAGATGTGGAAGATCCAAATGATGCTAGAATGGTTTCCTTGGCCGATATGAAAAACTGGGAACTAGGACCTACCAATCCTGCGGCTATTGAAAAAGCTGGAATTCCTTTTTGTTTAACAACTTCGGACTTAAGAGATCCAAAAACTTTTTTAGCTAATCTTAGAAAAGCAATGGAATATGGCCTATCAGAAAAAGGGGCTATGGAAGCTTTAACTAAAAATCCAGCAACATGGTTGGGCGTGTATGATAAAGTGGGAAGTTTAGATGAAGGAAAAATAGCCAATTTCGTAATTACAACGGCACCTGTATTTGCAGAAAAGTCAGTAATTCTTCAAAACTGGGTAAATGGAAATAAATATGCAGTTAAAGAAGATGCATGGAAAAGCATCAATGGTAATTATACATTAACTGTAACAACAGACAATGGTCCTCAAACCTATTCGTTGGAAGTAAAATCAAATAGTTCGGCCACTTTAATTGGAAAAGATACTTTATCTACCCGATTTAGCTATGATGGTAAGACAGTTAAAATCAGTTTTGCCCCAATGCAACGTAGAATGGGAATGGCCGGACGTCCTGGAATGGGTGTTGGAGCAAATGCAGCTACACCTCTTCCTGCCAACGCCGTTAAATTAAGTGGATTTAGCAATGGAAAAAGCTGGAATGGAACAGGTATCGACTCTTTAGGAAACCATATTACATGGTCTGCAGATGAATTAAGTTTATCAACGGCAAAAGCAGAAGAATCAAAACCAAAAGCAATACCCAAAACAGGTAAATCTTTTTATCCGTTTACTGCCTTCGGTAACAACGAAGAGAACATTCCTAAAGCTGAAACCATCTTATTTAAAAATGCAACCGTTTGGACAAGCGAAAAAGCTGGAAAACTAGAAGGTGCTGATGTATTAGTTAAAAACGGAAAAATAGCTAAAGTTGGAAAAGGTTTAAACGACGCAACAGCTAAAGTAATTGATGCAACAGGAAAACATTTGACTGCAGGAATTATAGACGAACACTCACATATTGCTTCTGCTTCTACCAATGAAGGCGGACAATCTGTAACATCTGAAGTAAGAATGCAAGACAACCTTGATCCTGATGATATCAATATTTATAGACAATTAAGTGGTGGTGTAACCAGCTCTCATATTTTACATGGTTCTGCCAATACCATTGGTGGTCAAACTCAATTAATTAAACTTCGCTGGGGTACAGATGATAAGGGTTTAATGTTTGAAGGTGCAGATCCATTTATCAAATTTGCATTAGGAGAAAACGTAAAGAGATCTTCATCAACTCAAGGAAATACTCGATTCCCAGACACTAGAATGGGTGTTGAACAGGTATTAAGCGATGCATTTAATAGAGCTAAGATTTACGAGGCTGCTAAAAAAGCAAATACAAAAGGAAATTTTAGAAAGGACCTAGAACTAGAAGCCTTGGTAGAAATTATGAATAGCAAACGCTTTATTACTTGTCATAGTTATGTAGCAAGTGAAATTGTAGTAGCAATGCGTGTTGCGGAAAAATATGGTTTTAAAGTAAATACTTTCACCCATATTTTAGAAGGGTATAAAGTGGCAGATAAGATGAAAGCACATGGTGCTGCTGTTTCAACTTTTTCTGATTGGTGGGCTTACAAAAATGAAGTACAAGATGCCATTCCATACAATGCGGCTATTATGCACAAAGTTGGCTTAAATGTAGCAATCAATTCTGATGATGCTGAAATGGCTCGTCGTTTAAATCAAGAAGCTGCAAAAAGTGTAAAGTATGGCGGTATGAGTGAAATTGATGCCTTAAATATGGTTACCATTAATCCAGCAAAAATGTTGCATGTAGACAGCAAAGTGGGTAGCATTAAAGAAGGAAAAGATGCCGACTTGGTTTTATGGTCTGCGCATCCATTGAGTATTTATGCTAAATCTCTTTACACAGTTGTTGATGGAACTATTTTCTTTGACCGCGCTAAAGATGAAGCAATGAGAAAAGAAGTGAAAGCAGAACGCACTCGTTTAATCAACAAAATGGTGGGAGAAAAAAGAACCGGTGCACCAATGGCTCCATTTACTCCAAGCTTTAAATATGTTCATACTTGTTTAGATCATGGACATAAATTGGGATTATTAGAAATTGAAGCTGGTGAAGAAGAAGGTATTGAACACAATAGCAACCACTAAAAAAATTATCATGAAAAAAATTATCATATCACTCAGCGCCTTGCTCTTATTAGTAGGAGTAACAAACGCACAGGAAACCATTTATCCCGCTAAAACACAAAAGGGAATTATATTCTTAAAGAACGGAACGGTTCATGTAGGTAATGGAACGGTTATAGAAAACGCAACCATTAAACTAAATAATGGTAAAATAGAAGAAGTAGGCAACAATATTGTCATACCTCAAGGTGATGTTCAGGTTTTTGATGCAACCGGAAAACATATTTATCCGGGATTGATTTTGCCGGCTTCTAATTTAGGATTACAAGAAATATCTGGAGTTCGTGCTACTACTGATTTCAATGAAATTGGTGAAATGAATCCAAGCATTCGTTCTATTGCAGCCTATAATGCAGACTCAAAAATTACCAATACACTTAGATCAAACGGTATTCTTTTAGCGCATACCGCTCCCGTTGGTGCTTTGTTAGCGGGGCAATCTAGTGTTGTTCAATTAGATGCTTGGCATTGGGAAGATGCAGCATACAAAATGGATAATGGAATGCATATATATTTACCAAGTTTATTGGGTCGTCCAGGAGGTAGATTAGGTGCTCTATTTGCACAATTTATGCCACAAGCTCCAACAGATCCGCTGAAAGCTGCGTTAGATAGAATTGAAATTGTGAAAGAATATTTTAGACAAGCTAAAGTATATATAGACAATACACCCAAAGAAAGCAACTTAAAATTAGAAGCAGCCCGTGGACTATTTCAGAAAAAACAAAAATTGTTTTTACACGGAAACCAGGTTAAACAAATGTTGTTGGCCATTGACTTTGTAAAAGAATTTGGATTTGATGTTGTAATAGTAGGTGGATCTGAAAGCTGGCAAATTGCCAACTTATTAAAGCAACATAATATAAGTGTTATTTTAAGTCAAATGCACAACCTACCTACTTTAGATGATGATGATGTAGACATGCCTTATAAAGCGCCTGCTGTTTTACAAAAAGCGGGTGTGTTATTTTGTATCAACGATGATGACCCTCAAAATAGAGGAAGAAATTTAGCATTTAACGCAGGAACAGCTGCTGCTTATGGACTAACAAAAGAAGAAGCCTTAAGTGCAATTACTTTAAATGCTGCTAAAATTTTAGGTACAGAGCAAACTACAGGATCGATTGAAAAAGGCAAAGACGCCAATATCATTATCAGCACTGGTGATATATTAGATATGCACACCAGTATAGTTGAGCACGCATTTATACAAGGAAGAAAAATTATATTAGACGATAAACACAAACAATTGTACGAGCGCTACAAACACAAATATTCAATTAAGTAATTATCATCTAAGTAAATGCTTATAAATGAGAAGCCCGGTAACTTTAAGTTTCGGGCTTTTTTATATACAATAAATTAGAGAATAATAATTAACCGCAGCGCCCTATTTGCTACCTTAGCTAATATGGAAAAGAAACTATTTCTGTTAGATGCTTTGGCCTTAATATATCGAGCATATTATGCTTTAATTAGAAACCCAAGAATTACTTCCAAAGGAATTAATACCAATGCGCAGTTTGGATTTACTTCTACCCTGTTTGATTTAATCAACAAAGAAAAACCCACTCACTTAGCAGTTTGTTTTGATACCCATGCTCCTACTGAGCGTCATACCGATTTTACCGATTATAAAGCCAATAGACAAGAAGCACCAGAAGACTTGTTGTCATCCATTCCAGATATACAAAGAATCATCCGCGGTTTTAATATACCCGTTGTTGAGTTAGATGGTTATGAGGCAGATGATATAATAGGAACAGTTGCTTGGCAAGCAGCGGATGCTGGTTATGAAGTATTTATGGTTACACCAGATAAAGACTATGGTCAATTATTGGTAAAGCCACATGTGTATATTTATAAACCACCTGCCTATGGAAATGCTGAAGAAATCATCAACGCTGAAAAAATTTGTGCAAAATGGGATATTGCAAAAGTGGAACAAGTGGTAGATATGTTGGGGCTAATGGGTGATGCTGTTGACAATATTCCCGGTATACCTGGTGTGGGAGAAAAAACAGCTGCTAAACTCTTAAAAGAATACCACACGCTCGAAGGTGTTTTAGAAAATGCAGATAAAATAAAAGGGGCACTAGGTGAAAAAGTAAGGGCTGGGAAAGATTCAGCTATCATAAGCAAAAAATTGGCAACCATCATCACCAATGTGCCGGTTGAATTTCATGAAGAAGACTATCGATTAAAAGAATGGAATAGAGAAGAATTGAATACAGTATTCACTGAATTAGAGTTTAAAACGTTGGGGAAAA
>JAGOGG010000178.1 GCA_017996795.1 Sediminibacterium sp.
TCCATATGCAGAATTGGTAAATGTATGACGCTAAATAAAGCTTTTATGCAGCTTTTTAACATTAAAATTGTCTTATATTTAGGGAAATAAACCCCCAAATGACCGAGCAAACCATTCTGGTAGGCTGTATTAATAACGACCCCTCAGCGCAGCGCGAACTGTACAATCGATACAGTCCTAAGATGCTGAGTGTATGTTATAGATTCGGCAATAGCAGAGAAGATGCAGAGGACATGTTGCAAGAAGGCTTTATCAAAATCTTTACGCAAATACATACATTTCAGAACAAGGGCGCATTTGAAGGTTGGATCAGAAGAATCATTGTTCATACTTGTATTAATTTTTTAAAGAAGAATAAAAAATTCAGCAACAGCATTGATCTTGATCAAGCAGATTATTTAGAAGTTAAAGAAGAAACCATGCCTTCTGTAATGCAGGCAAGGCAAATAATAGAATGTATTAGGCAACTGCCTTTGGGTTATAGAACGGTGTTGAACTTATACGCAATGGAAGGCTATAGTCATAAAGAGATTGCGGATATGCTCGATATTGAAGAAAGCACCAGTAGAAGCCAGTACACTAGAGCAAAAGTGATGTTAGAAGGAATTTTAATTAAGAAAAGAATTATAGAACAACCAAGAGAACGTTTCAATTGGGCGGCTGCTTTTAAGAAGTAGCATTTAGTATATGGATCGTAAGTATTACCAAGACAACGAATTTGAGCAATTCTTGCAAGAAGAGCTGAAGGATCATCGCATGTATCCTGCTGATGAAGCGTGGAAAAATATCCGCACTCATTTGCATGGCAATCCTGCTTGGCCGGCCCTTACGGTTATTTCTTTATTGGTCATTGTTAGCTTAACCATTTCAACTTTATTAATTGCGCCTTCAGCAGACCGTTTCCGATTTGTAGTCAGTAATAATCCCCCCAAATCTATTGCTGCACCTGTTGAAACTCGGATGCATGCCCCTGCTCCTAAAGAAGCCTACTATCATGCCATTGAACCCAATCATATAACAGAGCAAACCTTTACGCATTTAAGAGAAACCGTTGCTACTGTTCCTACTGCTCCTAATCCTGAATGGCAAATGGCGCATACCACCATTAATAGCAATGTAATTACTTCAGTGATTGCCAACAATATTGCTATTGATGAAGAAAAGAAAATAATGGAGGAAAATATAGCACCTCTTCCTTTGGCTTTAAAATTAGATGCAACAGAAACCATTTCTAGTACGGCTGCTGCACTAAGTGGAATCAATCAATTGCAATTAGCTAAATCTGCTGAAGAAACTTCATTGAGTATTAATTTAAATGATGAAAAGAAAATACAGCCAATTAATAATGCCATTAGTTTGCCCATTCCAAATAGGCGCATTGGTTTTCAGTTTTATATAACGCCTTCTACCAGCTATCGTTCTTTATCTGATGCGCAGGTGAAAGAAATTATTCAACCTGCTAATATAGCTCCTGCTCAAAATGTTCCATTGGCATTAAATTATACTGCTGGTGTAAATGATGTGGTGCGTCATCGTCCTGCAATGGGTTTAGAAGTTGGTTTAGCTGCATTGTATAATATTAATTCTAGACTAAAATTCAAAACAGGTATCCAAGTAAATATTCGCCAATACCATATTGAAACTTTTAGGGCTAATACTGGCTTGGCAACGGTTTCTTTAATCAACAATGGTAGTGTAGAAAACCTAAACAGGTTCTCTAATTATAATAATGCTGGAGGTTTTAAAAATGAACAACTAGACAATAAAAGCTTTCAAGTTGCATTGCCTGTAGGGGTGCAGTGGGATATTATCAAAGGAAAACAATTTGGTATTAGTGCAGAAGCTACTGTACAACCCACTTATTCTTTTAACTCCAATGTGTTCTTACTTTCTACCGATTTTAAAAATTACACCGATGGCAATGATTTTGTTCGTAGGTGGAATATCAATACCAGTGCTGGCATTCATGTAAACTTTAAATCGGGCTCTAATCTTTGGCAGTTAGGTCCTCAAATTAGGTACCAGCATTTACCTACTTACACCAATCGCTATCCAATTAAAGAATACCTAATGGATTATGGTATTCGCTTGGCATTTACTAAGCAACGCTAATTGCTTGTTTTTGGATAGTTTTGCTACATGAATATTTTATTTCGCATTGGTTTATGCAGTTTTTTATGTTGGGGGATTTTAGCTTGTAATAATAACAAGCCCGCTGATACTTTGAGCAATAAAGAAGTAGCAGATACGGCCAAGTTCTACCCCATCGATCGTTTTATATCAGATGAAATAAAATACGTAGACTTAAGAAATTTCAGCATTGTAGAAAAAATTTCTACTAGCAAAGATTCTAGTTCTCGAGTTATTAGTAAAGAGGATTTTTTAGCTGCATCCGCTGCTGTACTAAAGCAAGCTCAATGGTTCATGGCCAACAAATCTTTATTTACTGAGTCTATTTTTCAAGACCTTGGTACAGAAAGTTATACCATCAATTACAGTAGTACCAATACCCCAATTAAAAACATAGATCTCCTCTTACACCAGCAAACCAATTTGCCCAAAAGATTGTTTATTAGAGTAGTTCAACAGTCCGGAGATACAACCATTACTGAGCAATACAGTTGGGTGGTGAATAAGCAGTTCGTTATTAGCAGTGCCAAAAAAACAAATCAAGGTTTTAATGAAAGCAGCAGCACAGAAATTAGTTGGAAAAACCAAGACCAATAATGACGCAAGAAGATTTTCAACAAATAGCCCATACCATTCCTTTACAACCAGGTATTTATAAATACTATGATAAAGAGCATTCGCTATTGTATGTTGGTAAAGCCAAAAGTTTGCGTAAAAGAGTCAGCTCTTATTTTAGTAAAAGTTTTGTTGGATATAAAACCCATGAATTAGTTAAACGTATTCATCAAATTGAATTCACCATTGTAGATTCTGAACAAGATGCTTTTTTATTAGAGAATGCTTTAATTAAAGAATACAAACCCAAATACAATATTGAATTAAAGGACGACAAAACCTATCCTTTTATCGTGGTAAAGCGGGAAGCTTTTCCTAGAATATTTTTAACACGCAGAAAAATCAATGATGGTTCAGAATATATTGGACCATTCACTTCTGCAGGAAAAGTAAGAGAGCTGATTGATTTTGTAAAACAATATATTCCTCTAAGAAGTTGCAAACTCAACTTAAGTAAAGAAAATATTGCAGCAGGAAAATTTAAAGTTTGTTTAGAATACCATTTAGGTAATTGTAAAGGGCCATGTGAAGGATTACAATCCCTAGAAGACTACCAAAATGGCATTCAACAAATGCGCAATATTCTGAAGGGTAATCTAGGATCGGTTATTGCTCAGTTTAAAGAAGAAATGCAGCAATACGCCATGGGGCTTGAGTTTGAAAAGGCTGAAATGATTCGTAAAAAGATTGATCACTTAGAAAACTATCAATCTTCCTCCGTAGTAGTTAGCAAGTATTTAACCAATATAGACGTATTCAGTATTGCTAAAGACGACAACAAAGCTTATGTGAACTATTTAATGGTTCAGAATGGTACCATTGTTCAAACGCATTCAGTTCCCATTGAAACCAAATTAGAAGAAACAGAAGAAGAAGTATTGGTTTGGGTAATTGGCGAATTACGCAATACGTTTAATAGCATGGCCAAAGAACTCATTGTTCCCTTCCCCATTGAATATCCCGATACTTCTTTGATGGTGACCATACCTAAAGCGGGTGATAAAAGAAAACTGTTAGACCTCTCTTTAAAAAACGTTGCTTATTTTAAAGAAGAGTTGCGAAAGAAAAAAATGTTGCAACTAGAAGGCAAAACAGATGCAGAGCAAAAAAAGGTCTTGTACGAGTTGCAACAATACTTGCAATTAAATGAAGTGCCCTTGCATATTGAATGTTTTGATAACTCCAATTTTCAAGGAGCTTATCCAGTAAGTGCAATGGTCTGTTTTAAAAATGGCATCCCATCCAAAAACGACTATCGCAGGTTCAATGTAAAAACAGTGGAAGGCATCAATGATTTTGCTACCATGAAAGAAGTGGTTTACAGGCGCTATAAAAGATTAAAAGAAGAAGACTTGCCCTTTCCCCAATTGGTGATTATAGATGGGGGAAAAGGCCAATTAAGCTCTGCAATGGACGCTTTTAAAGAACTCAACTTAGTGGGTGTAACTACAGTGGTAGGCTTAGCAAAAAATGAAGAAGAAATATTTTTCCCTGGCGATTCCGAATCTTTTAAACTACCTATGAGCAGCGACTCATTAAAATTGGTAAGAAGAATTAGAGATGAAGTGCATCGTTTTGGTATCACGTTTCATCGGAATCAACGATCAAAAGGCACTTTTAAAAATGAATTGGAGCAAGTGCCGGGTATTGGGAAAGCTACCATTGATGAATTATTGCGCAATTTTAAATCGGTAAAAAATATCAAGCAACAATCTGAACAGGCATTGGCAACTGTGGTTGGAGCTCATAGAGCAGTCATTCTAAGGAAGTATTTTGAGGGGAAAGCATAAAAAAAGGGCCAGGATA
>JAGOGG010000026.1 GCA_017996795.1 Sediminibacterium sp.
TAGTAAATTGTATTTAATAGGATCTATATTGGTAATACCGATGCAGAACGCAACAACGGATCCTGCTGCAGAACCACGACCAGGGCCAATGAAAACCCCCATATCTCGTCCAGCTTTAATAAAATCACTTACAATTAAAAAGTATCCTGCAAAACCCATGGTCTTGATGGTAAACAATTCAAAGTCTATGCGCTCTTGAATTTCTGGAGTGATCTCATTGTAGCGTTGTTTTGCTCCTTCATAGGTTAAGTGTTTTAATAATTCCCATTGATTCAAATTGGCATCTGCATGTATTTGAAATTCTTTCGGAATTGGGAAAGCGGGGAGGAGAATGTCTTTCTTTAAATTCAGAACTTCTACTTTATCTACAATTCGATTGGTATTATCTAAAGATTCAGGTATATCATGAAATAGCTTGGCCATTTCATCGGGTGTCTTAAAATAAAATTGATCATTAGGAAATTTAAAACGGCGGTTTTTAATTTGTACTTCATCGTTTACAAAATCATCAAACCCAGGTGTGCTTTGTTTTTCCCCCGTATTAATGCACAATAAAATATCGTGCGCATTGGCATCATCTTGGTCTACATAATGACTATCATTGGTAGCAATAACAGGCACATTGTATTTTTTAGAAAACTTGAGCAAAGTATTATTAATGACTTCTTGCTCTTTTATATCGTGTCTTTGTATTTCAATATAATAGTCATCTCCAAATAAATCTAACCACCATTTGAATTCCTGTTCGGCTTTCTCTTCACTTTGGTGTAGTATCGTTTGAGGCACATAAGCTCCAATACAACAAGTAGTGGCTATTAATCCCTCATGGTATTGTTCAATCAATTCTTTATCAATTCGAGGATATTTGCTATACATCCCTTCGATGTATCCAAGAGAAGTGAGCTTAACTAAATTCTGGTACCCAATTGCATTTTTAGCCAATAGTACCTGATGGTATCGATTGTCTTTAGATTCCTTCGTAAAAGTTTTAATATGGCGGTCTTTTACCACATAAAACTCACAACCTACAATGGGTTTAACAACTGGTTCTAGAATATCTTTTCCATTGGCATCTTTTCCCACCACTTTTGTATTCTTCCAAGCCTGACTTACAAAATCAAATGCACCAAACATATTGCCATGATCGGTAATTGCCAATGCAGGCATATGATTGGCTGCAGCTTTTTTATACAACTCATCAATAGGAGCAGCGCCGTCTAATAATGAATACTGGGTATGAACATGTAAGTGAGAAAACTGCGCCATAAATCAAGAATAGTCTTCAAAGTTCGGGCATTGCAAAACCATTACAAAGTGACAATTTTCCACATTAGGATAAAGAAGCTAAATTGCAAGCCATATGAGTAGTAAATCATATATTAATTTATTGGTCTTGTTGTTTGTAATAAGCAGTTGTAATACTGTTCGAAAAATAGTAAACAAGGATCAATCGGCTCAAAAATCCGTAACAAAAGTATATTCCAATGAAAAAAGGGAATTTATTAATGGTATTGAAGTAACGCTGGGAACAGTCACAACCACAAAACACAAAACCAGTAGTACTTCTACAACTGCCAAAAAGAAAGCAACCACTAATGGAGGCAATCCTCCAACAAAGGCAGAGTTGGAAAAAGCAAATTGGTTACAAATCAAATATGCCATTGTGATGGATATGCCCGCTGAGGAATTAACCAATATTCCATTATTGGAATTAATGGATAAATGGTGGGGAACACGTTATTGTATTGGAGGAAGTACAATGAACTGTATTGATTGCTCTGCGTTTACGCAAGTAATCATGAAAGAAGTATACAATACACAACTTCCACGTACAGCCCAAGAACAATTCAATAGCATGCAACCTATTGCTATAGATGAATTACAAGAAGGCGATTTGGTTTTTTTTAATACGGGTGGAAGGGGAATCTCTCATGTTGGCATTTATATTCAAAACAACAAGTTCCTTCACGCGTCTACTTCGCAGGGAGTAACTATTACCGACTTAAGCGATAAATATTGGAGTCCAAAATTCAGAGGTGGAGGAAGAATGCGTTAGTTATTTCTTGAACCTTTGCATGAAGTTATGGTAGAGCTGTCCTGCATCTGGGGTTAGCTTTAATTGAAATATAGCCACCACCATTAATCCAGAGAATAATACACTACGTAGGATTATTCCCGCCCATCCATGCATATCTTGAAAAACAAAATAGCTGATTCCAAAAGCGCCTGCAGCAACACCTAAAGACAAAACTGTTTTTACATCAAAAGGCTGCATCTTAAATTTTCTTCGCAGAAATTCAAAGCGTATAAAATTGTACAAACTATAGGCAAATAATTCTGCAAATGCGGAACCAATAATGCCATAATGCATAATTAAATAATAGGTGAGGGGTAACCTAAAAGCCAATAGTATTACTCCGCTAATAAAATCAAAACGCCAATAAGTAGAAGTATTGATCACCATTGCATTTAAGCCCGTTCCAGCATCAATAATTCTTACCATCCCTAAAATAAAAATAGTACCCAAGCCTGCTTCATATTCCTTTTGTATATGCAATACGCGCATACCATCCGCTACATTTAACCAAAGATTTCCAAAAATGAACAAAGCCATGATTAATAAGTTAATACAAGATCTTTTGTAGATTCTTTTAATTTCATTGATGTCTTTGTCTTTCCAAGCACGAGAAAGTACACCCGCGGAAATGGCTTGTATGCTTCGTTGTGGCACTTGAATTAAATTAGCTGCATACTGTGCCAATCCAAATACACCCACTACAGCTAAACCTTGAAATTTAGCAATGATAAAACTATCAATGGTTGCCGCAATAGAAGCAATCACCGTTCCACTATAAATTAATACCTGCATTCCCAACATTTTCTTCCAAAATTTCTTGGTCACTCTGCTGATTGTTGTTGGAAAATGCAATTGTTTGGTAGCATGTAAATAAGTAGCTAGAATTACAAAAATCAATAGATATAAAAAAGCAAAGAAGAAGATAAAAGATTCAAAAGGAATCCACTTAAAATAATACAAGGCAATTAATACACTGGTAAATATTCTTAATCCAGTCTCTTTTAAAAAATTCGAGAAGACCGTTTTTTGAAGCGCCCAACAGAATCCCTCTAAAACGGAAAAAAACAACATACCCAATGCAAATGGGAACATTAAATAATAGTAGTCTACAATCAACTTTGATTTTTCATAAAACTGTGCTTCAAAAACTGGCCTAAAATACCAACCAGCTAGAACAACCAATATGAACCCAAGCAATGCTGCCAACATGCCCCAAGTCATTAAATCAATTTTATGCTTTTCTAAATTGTCTTTATAATAGGGATAAAATTTATAGATTACTGGTATAACTCCTAATGCGCCAAACGCATACATGTTCTGGGCGAAGTCAAAAAATATTCGGGTTAACGCAAATTGCTCTAAAGTAAATGACCCATCTTTTGTATAAATATACATGTTGATGGCACCTATAAAGAATCCAATATAGACTAATATACTAGAGATGATTGTTTGCTTCCGAATAGTTCCCATGCGCACTAATTCATTTTAATCTGTACTTCTTTTCTACCGTTGATACTGATGTAAAAATAGTTCTCTAAATTTTCTAATTGTAAATTGTTTGATTGCGCAGTTGTTAAACGAACAGTTTGCCAAGTATTCACTTGGGGTTTTAAAATCAAGTATCCATTGTTTGTTTTCACTTGCAAGGGCATGTAGAAATTATTTACTGCATTAGAATACCGATAACTAAGGGTTCTCCCATCTGAAGATAATTTATAATCAAAGGAAGGAACTTGTGTAGTAGTAAGGTATTGGGTAAATATGCTTTTAACCGAATAACCTGCAAACAAGGAAATTTCTTTTTCTATCATAGGAGTAGTCACAATTTGATGATAGAATTTTTTATTGAGGTGTCTCAACAGCTGTCTGAACTTTTCATCGTTGTTCATAGACATCCGAATACTATGTAACATGGCAGATGCTTTAGGATACATATCTCCACTTCCCGTATTGTGAACATTATATGTGCCTAGAATTGGTTTATCATTGCGGATATTTTTTCTTGCTCCTTTATTGTAAGCAGAACCGGCTTCTTTACCACTTAACCATTGCGTAAACAGGGTTTCAGAATAGTTGGTAAACCCTTCATGAATCCACATATCAGCAATATCTTTTGAAGTAATATTATTTCCAAACCACTCATGACCACTTTCGTGCACTACAATAAAGTCCCATTTTAATCCCCACCCTGTTCCTGATAAATCTCTACCTAAATAACCATTCATGTATTTATTCCCATATGCTACATTACTCTGGTGTTCCATTCCCAAATAAGGCACTTCTACTAATTTAAATCCATCTTTATAAAATGGGTATTTACCAAACCAATATTCAAAGCATTCTAACATTGGTTTTACTTGTGCAAACTGCCTTTCTGCTCCTTGTTTATTTTGAGGAAGTACATAATAATCTAAACTCAATTTTCCGGCTTCGCCATTAAAATCATCTTGCATATGAATGTATTTTCCAATATTCATACTTACGCTGTAATTATTAATGGGTTCTGTTACTTGCCATACCCAGGATTTAGTGGCATCATTATGTTGGATGGTATTGACCAATCTTCCGTTAGATACGTTCATTAATGTATCGGGCACTCTAACAGAAATGGTAACGCCCTTTTCAGGTTCGTCATATTGATGGTCTTTACAAGGCCACCAAACACTTGCCCCTAAACCCTGACAGGAGGTTGCTACAAATGGGTTTCCCAGTTCGTCTTTTGTCCAACTAATTCCTCCATCCCAAGGAGCCCGTATTGCAGCTCTAGGAACCCCATGATAATGAACCTGCACTAATCCCTCTGTATTGACTTTTAAATCATTGGGCATATTAACCATTGCTGCATTTCCTTCTCTGGTAAAACTCAGGATTTGCTTGGTTTTGCCTGAATAAATCACACTATCTATTATTAGAGGCTGCTGCAAATCAATCTGCATGCGCTTCCCTTTGGTCAACACTTTAAACTGGATGGCAACAGTCCCTTGAATGGTTTTATCAACCAAATTTGGACGAACTTGAATATCATAGTGCAGCAAATTCCACCAGGCTCTTTCTGGGGTAATGGATCCCCTTAACGTATCGGCCTTGGTAAATTGGGGAGTGCTTGCTTTTTGCGCCAAAATAGAGAATGGCAACAATAGCAAAAGACTCAACTTTAGCAAAGGTTTTTTATTCATTTGCTAAATGTAACATATTCATCAAAAGAAAGCTTATTGCTTCTTTAATTTGTCTTTGAATACTTTTTCAAATTTCTCCAATTTAGGGGCAATAACAAAACGACAATAGCCTTGATTTTGGTTATTGTTGTAATAGTTCTGGTGATAGTTTTCAGCTGGATAGAAATTCTTGAATGGTTCTATAATGGTAACTATCGGTTTTGCCCATGCACCACTTTTATCTAATGCCGCTTTGTATTTCTCCGCTTTTTGCTTTTGGTCTGCATTATGGTAATAGATGGCAGAGCGATATTGTGGGCCAATATCATTGCCTTGTTGATCCATCGTAGTGGGGTCATGGGTTTTCCAAAAAACTTCCAATAATTCGTCGTAGCTAATTTCTTTGGGATCAAAAACAATTCTGGCCAACTCTATATGCCCTGTATTTTTATCACAAACTTGCTCGTAGGTAGGATTTTCAACGAATCCACCGCCATATCCACTCAACACTTCTTTTACTCCTTTTAAACGTTGAAAAAATGCTTCTGTACACCAGAAACATCCTTCTCCAAATGTTGCAGTATCGGTTATAATATTCATTAAATTGGGTTTAGGGGTTATTTTTAAAGCGGCTTTATTGGTGTCTTCTGCAGCGGCACAAGAAACCAACCACATGGAAAGGGTAAAGGCAACTAGGTAGTTTTTTTTCATAATGCTTTTTCTAATCTACGGAATACTACTACAAACAGTTTGGTATTTTTGTTGAATAAGTATCCTCCTACATACCAAACGGTCTTATTTAAACGATATATACTTAAGAATTGATATTTTAAGATAAATTTGTGATACCGTAACCACTATGAGTTTTCAGTCCCAATTTTGGAAGTACATGTCTCTACGCTTAGAGTCGCTGCTGCTGGCTATGCCGCTGTTGCTTTTCTTTGCGTTATACCACTTCTACGACGCACTCAGCATTGACCCTTATTTTGGGGTTTCGGTTCCTTTTATTTTGAGCACCAATATTTTGATTTTCCATATTCCTATTTTCTTGATCCCCTATTTAATGCATCGTTTTATGCGAGATCAAGACAAAGGACATGTATTAGTGAACTTTCTGCATGTGGCACTTTCCATCTTTTTATTGGTGGCCTTAATGTTTACCTATCAGGTGATACAGCCAGGCTCTCCTGAAAAAGGAACACCCATTTTTGATTTGCCAGAGAATAAATTGTGGATGGAAGCAACCATGGCCACTTATGTAATTTTAGCCGCACAAGTTTTATTGCAAATTGCATTTATTTTTTACTCACTCACTGTTTTATTCCCATCTAAACAAAAGCAACCCCTTCCGAGTTATTCATTTAATTAGCTGGTACAATTGTAACTTTGCCAGCAGAAACTGGCTTTTATGATGCGTTTGTACCCCGAATCGGCTTTAACACAATTAGAATTTGACAAGGTAAAAGAATTGTTAAGTGCATTGTGCAATACAGATTTTTCTAAGAATAAATCGAATCAACTCCGCATCCATACCCGCAAAGATTTTATAGATCGAGAATTAAGACAAGCTTATGAATACAAATTAATTCTACTGCAGCAGCAATATTTTCCAGCAGATTTTACGGCCAATATTTCCAAAGACATTAAGCTTTTGTCTATCCCTGGAGCATTATTAGTAGGAGAGCAGTGGATGATGATAAAAAAACTAACAGAAAGCATGGGTACTGTTTTCCGTTGGTTTGATAATGAACGCCGCATGGCTTTTCCAGCACTTACTCAAGTTTTAAGCGACAGTTATTACGAGAAGTTGATTGTTGAAATGATCAACGAGGTATTAGATGATGCAGGAGTTGTTTTAGACAATGCTTCTCCTGAGTTGCAGAAAATTCGTATGAACCTGTATAAAAAAAGAAATGAGCTGAGAAGGGTATTCGAAAAAATGGTTCAGAAAATGGCCAAATCGGGCTATACAGCAGATATTGATGAAAGTTTTAGTAACGGGAGAAGGGTTATTGCGGTTTTTTCTGAATACAAAAGACAAGTAAAAGGGATTTTACATGGGGAAAGTGATAGCCGTAAAACAGCATTTATTGAACCAGAAGAAACCATCGAGCTCAATAACGATGTATTTGCTTTAGAAAACGAAGAGATTAAAGAAGTACAAAAAATATTGCGTGCGCTCACGGCAAAACTTTCAGTTTATGCTCCTTTACTCCAGCAATACATTCAAATAATTGGGGAATACGATTTTATTAGGGCTAAAGCCAAACTGGCAATCAATATGAATGCCAATTTGCCCAATGTCCAAGATAAAGCTGTGGTACAGTTGATTGAGGCCTATCATCCATTATTGTATTTATATAATAAAGATTCTGGTAAAAAAACCATTCCAGTTTCTATTCACTTAGACGACAAGAATAGAATACTAGTCATTAGTGGTCCTAATGCTGGAGGAAAAACAGTAACCATGAAAACCATTGGACTCAATCAAATGATGTTGCAAAGTGGTTTGTTAGTGCCTGTTCATCCCGATTCTCAAATGGGTATTTTTAAGCAGTTATATATACATATTGGCGACACACAAAGTTTACAATTTGAGTTGAGCACTTATTCAAGTCATTTAATGCATATGAAGCATTTTATGGAGAATGCAAATGGAAAGACCTTGTTTTTTATTGATGAATTGGGATCTGGCTCAGACCCGAATTTGGGAGGAGCGTTTGCTGAAGTTATTATGGAAGAATTAGGTCGCAAGCACTCGTTTGGGGTGGTTACTACCCACTACTTGAACTTAAAAGTAATGGCCAACCATACCCAAGGAATATTAAATGGTGCCATGCAATTTGATGAAGTGAACCTTCAACCCATGTATAAATTAATTATTGGCAAGCCCGGCAGTTCTTACACTTTTGCGATTGCAGAAAGAATTGGCTTACCCAAAAATTTGATTACCCGAGCTAGAAAATTAGTGGAAGAAGACCATTTTAAATTAGACCGACTACTTAATAGAACAGAACAAGATTTACAGCATTTAGAAAAAGAGAAAAAAGAACTCAATCGTTTAATGAAAGAGAATGAGCGATTGAAAAAGGAAATGGAACAAGTGATGAACAAAGAGCGCCATATTCAACAAGTGGAATTACTCAAAAATCAAAATAAGATTACCGAAGAAAGGTTGAGTTACTTGAAAGATATGGAGCGCAAGCTTAAGCAAATTGTGTTGGATTGGAAAAAGTCGGAGAATAAAAATGAAGTCATTAAAAACCTACAGAACCTTTTGTTCAAACAAAAAGAGACCATCGTAGTAAATAAATTGGCTAAAAAAGTAGACAAGAAATACAAGGAGTTGAATACTCTTGTAGAAATAGGCACATTGGTTAAACTAAAAAAGAATTATCAAGTAGGTGAAGTGAAAGAAATCCGCGGAAAACGTGCGATTGTTCAAATTGGTGCCTTACCCATTAATGTAGAACTTTCCGATTTAATTCCGGTAGAGAAAATACCAGAACCAGTACCCAATAGTTAAAATGAATCAGTATTTTACATGCTGAAATTTTGATGTGAGATATTGTCTGTTTATTTTTTATTGGTTAATCAATCTTAGTGCGAGTGCACAACTCTGTACAGGTAGTTTAGGAGAGCCTGTCGTGAATATTAGTTTCGGGAATAAAAATACAGTTGCTGGGCCTTTAAAAACAGGTGTAACTAATTTAGGATATACTGCAACTGGTTGCCCTAACGACGGCAACTATACCATCACCAATGCTGCATTGGGTTGTTTTTCTAGTACATGGCACGATATCAATAGAGATCATACGGGTGACGAAGAAGGTAGGTTTATGTTGATCAATGCCACGAATGCACCCAGTGTATTTTTCGTTGATACTATTGCAGGTCTTTGCGGCAATACCAGTTATGAATTTGGTGCATGGGTTGCCAATGTGTTAAAACCTTCTAGTTGCAATGGAAGTGGAACCAAACCCAACTTGACTTTTACCATTGAAACACTTTCTGGAGTCATTTTAGAATCTTATAACACAGGTAATATTAATGAAGATGCGGTATTGACTTTTAAACAATATGGATTCTTATTTAAGCCAGATATTAATACCACCACTATCGTACTAAGAATTGCCAATAATGCAGGAACAGGTTGCGGAAATGACCTAGCGATGGATGATATTACTTTCAGGCCTTGTGGCCCGGTAATGTCTGCAAGTATTGATGGGGTCGCTGGGTTCACTAAAAATATTTGCATTAATAACCAAACCAATTTGAACCTGACTATGTCTGTTGGTGCTGGTTATTTAAATCCTGTTTATCAATGGCAGTTGAGTACCAATTTGGGGAATACTTGGAATGATATTACGGGTGCCACCAATACTAGTTTTAACAGAAATGGAACTTCAGTGGGTACGTACCAATACAGATTAGTAGCAGGGGAGTCTGTGTATGCTGGAGTTGCATCTTGTAAAACAGCATCCCTTCCTATTACCATTAAAATAAACAATGAAGCACCTAAACTAGGTAACCAAACCATCAATCAATGCATTGGAGGAAGCATCAATTTTAATGGAGCTTCTGGTTCGGGATCCAGCTTATCCTATCAATGGACTGGCCCAAATGGCTTTACAGCTTCAATTCGCAATCCAATATTGCCCAATATTCGCTCAGCAGATACAGGGAAATATATAGTACAAGTTGCCACCAACGAAGGTTGTACTGCAAATGATACCATTACGATAACCGCTTACAATGCAATCAATGGATCGTTTACAGGCAATACGTTGATTTGCTTGGGGGATAGTACTTTACTAACTGCAGTTGGAGGTAGCCAATTTGAATGGTATAACAATACCCGTGCTGCAGTAGGATTGAATCAATCCTATTTAGCTAAGCCTGCAGATACCACCAGTTATCAATTGTTACTAAGCGATGCAATGGGCTGTTCTGATTCTATTTCTATCCCTATTTATGTGATCAAACCTCCAGTGGTGGATGCTGGTCCTAATAGAAGCATTATGCAGGGAAATAGCACTTCACTAATTGGTAGTATTACCGGGCAAAACAATGGATTTAACTGGTCGCCTACAACGAATATGTTGCAACAAAATTCATTAACTCCATTGGTTAGTCCTTTTAATTCTACCACTTATACATTAACTGCTTACGGCCAAAATGGATGCACTGCTACGATGGATACAGTACAGGTACGCGTATTCGTCAGCATTGCTCCCCCTAATTCATTTTCGCCTAATGGCGATGGCATTCATGATATTTGGCTGGTTCCTGGATTAGAAACATATCCATATTCTGAATTGAGTATTTTTAATAGGGCAGGACAAATCATGTACCAAGCAAAACCTTATATAGATGGTTGGGATGGAAAATACAAAGGCAAAGATGTTCCTGGTGGTGTTTACTATTATATCATCAATCGCGGCAATGGAGAAGCGTTGTTGTCGGGTAGTATTTATTTAATAAAATAAACTATGATTTTAGATTCACTTAATTGTTTACAAGCTTATTCTACCCTGCACCCTAGATTTGCAAAAGCCATGGAATGCATTGCTGCAGCCAATTATAACGAATTACCAACTGGAGAAATCAAATGGGATGGAGACGATATCCGAGCCATTGTAATTCATGATCAATTGGTGAGTGAAAAAGAATCTATCGATTATTTTGAATGTCATAATACCTATATAGATATTCAGATAGTGTATGAGGGTATTGAGCGGGTAGGATGGAAGTCTCGTGCCAATTGTTTGCTTCCACGTGGAGAATACAATGCCGATAAAGATGTACTTTTTTATGAAGACGCTCCAGCATTATTTTTTGATTTGAAGCCTAGGCATTTCACCATTTATTTTCCAGATGATGTGCATGCACCTATGATAGGGGAAGGGCCAATTAAAAAAATGGTCGTGAAAATACGGGTATAGTGTTTTGGCGTAAAATGGTTAGATTTATTCACACTAATCATTGCGTATGAAACATCTTTTAACTCTTGGGCTAACTTTAATAATAGCGCTTTCGATTCATGCTCAACGCCCCAATATTGTACTAATAGTTTCCGATGATCATTCTTATCAAACCATTAGTGCTTATGGCAGTAAGTTGATGCAAACCCCCAATATTGATCGCATTGCGAAAGAGGGTATTCGTTTTGATAAAGCATATGTAACCAATAGTATTTGCGGGCCTAGTAGGGCGGTTATTTTAACGGGTAAATACAGCCATAAAAACGGTTTTAAAGACAATGCAAATTCTAGTTTTGATGGATCTCAAAATACGTTCATCAAAGAGTTAACTAGAACGGGTTATCAAACAGCATGGATTGGTAAATGGCATTTGCAAACCAACCCTCAAGGATTTACCTATTGGCAAGTTCTACCAGGTCAGGGTAGTTATTACAACCCAGATTTTCTGATGATGAATGGGGAAAGAAAAAGAGTAGAGGGTTATGTGTCTGATGTGGTAGAAGATGCAGCTGAAAAATGGCTAACCGAAAGAGATCCCAACCAGCCTTTTTGTTTAGTGATTGGTCATAAAAACACCCATCGTACTTGGATGCCCGATACCAAAGATTTGCGCCTATTTAATCAATCCAAATTTACACTGCCAGCTAACTTCTACGATAGTTATGAAACTCGCGAAGCAGCTGCAGTACAAGACATGACCATTGATAAAACCATGCGCATGGGTTATGATTTAAAAATGTTTGCTAGCAAAGAAGAAGAAGAAAAAGATTTGTCCATTAAACGCATGACAAAAGCTCAACGTCAAGCCTATATGACTTTTTATGATTCTATTCATAGGGACTTTCAATCAAAAAAATTAAGTGGCAAGGCGTTGGTTGAATGGAAATACCAACGTTATATGCAGGATTACTTAGCTACAGCGGCTTCATTAGATAGAAATATTGGGCGCACATTGGATTATTTAGACAAGCATGATTTATCAAAAAATACCATTGTAATTTATGTTAGCGACCAAGGATTTTACATGGGTGAGCATGGTTGGTTCGATAAAAGATTTATGTACGAGGAATCTTTTAGAACGCCTATGGTGTTGCGTTACCCTGGTGTGATAAAATCGGGCTCAGTAAATAGCAATATGGTTATGAACTTAGATATTGGCCCAACATTGCTAGATGCTGCAGGTATTAAAATACCGAATGATATGCAAGGCAAATCTTTTTTGCCTTTAATTAAAGGCAGTGCTAAAAAAGGAAGAGATGCCATGTACTATCATTATTATGAAAATGGGGAACATTCCGTATCACCTCATTTTGGAATCAGTACAGGGCGCTATAAATTAATTCGCTTTTACACCCGTGTAAGTGGTTGGGAATTATTTGATTTGGAAAAAGACCCTAGTGAAATGAAAAATATCTACGGGCAAAAAGGATATGAAAAAGTTACGGCCGATTTAAAAAAGAAACTGGCTCAATTGATTGATCAGTATGAGGATGAAGAAGCTAAAAAGATTTTAGTAATTCATTAATCCATTAAAAAAGCTAACCCATTATTGATAGGCAAACATAAATCCTTCACTGAATTTTGAATACAAATTTGCTTAAAACCATCACGTACGTGTTTATATTCATTGTGTATTGGGCAAGGATGAGTTGCAGAACACTTACTTAATCCCAGGCCACATTCATTAAAAAGCGACTCCCCATCAATAGACTCTACAATTCTTAAAACCGGAAGCGCCATTTGCTTATCCGTAATATAAAATCCTCCAGTGGGTCCTTTTGAACTATTAATAATAGATTCCTTTACAAGTGTTTGTAAAACTTTTCCAACAGTATGTTCATTTGCAGCAATGTATTCGGAAATATCTTTTATACTGAATTTCTGGTCAGAATCAAATTTTGATGCCAAAAAAATTGTTGCTTTTAAAGCAGTTTTGCAAGTTATACTAAGCATTTATAGTTGATTTAAGAATTCTTTACCAAAATCAGATAACATCTTATGATTCCAAGCTGGATCAAATGTTAAATCAATATGAATGCTATATTCTTCGAATGCAGTTTGTAATGCTTCTTTTGCAGCCAACAAAATACTATCTCCCATTGGACAAAATTGGGTAGTTAATGTAATCATACAATATAAGATTTTGTCTTCTTCATTAAAATCAATTTGATATACTAAACCAAGGTCTACAATATTCAAGCCAATTTCAGGATCCATTACCTTCAATAATGAAGATAATGCTATAGTGCATTTCAATTGATTATTTGTAATTACATTCATTTCTTTACAGGTTTATGAATTAATAGCATAATAATATTCCAGTTATACAATATCGAGCAAATTGAAAGTAATATAGAACCAATTAATATTATTGGTTGATAATTAATAATAAGTCCAATAGTAAATAATATAAAACCAAATAAATAGGATAGAGCCATGTACTTAAAAATGGTATGATTAAATAATTCTATCGGATTAGGAGTAACGCCTTTCCCAGCCAATAAATGATAAACTTTATTCCAAATAATAAATGGCAGAGTTTTGAAAGTCATCCCTAAAATAATAGCCGTAATCCATCCAAAAAAAATAATAAAGCCATAACTAATAATAATAAGCTCGTTGTCATTTTGGAATATAAAAAGCAAAATAATTACAATTAAAAAAATAATTGGGATTACCATCATTAGTATTGAAAGCAAGGTAAGTTTCATTTGCTTATCAACTTTTTTACGTACTCTATTCTGGTAAGAATTGTAACAATAGAATACAAATAAAACTACTGCCAAAGCAATTGAAAATATAGGAAATACAAAAAACAAAGTATTAGAAGAATATAAAAAAATACAAATAAATATTAGCAGACCAATATTCACTAAACTAAAAATCAACCATAACAATTTATTATTACTATACTTTGAAATTAAAAACATTGGGATTAGTTTAGATCCAACACCCATGACTAAAAGTAAAAACCAACCAATAATTCCTATATGAGCATGTAATGGCAAATAATCAGTTGAATTTAATGGCATTAATGGATAAGTAAAATTATAAATTAACATCAATCCGATTATTGCAGTCAAGAGTAACCATATAGTAGCTGTAATTAAAAAAACAGTGTGAATATTTTCCTGTTTCCTCATTGACATACTTTTAGCAATATTAAATAGATACACAATTATTGCTAAAATTATTAATCGACCACCCCACTTTGAAGGCCATCCCATGTCAAAAATATAAAAACCATAAACCAATAACGGAATTCCAATTGCAGCTAAACAAAAGGATAAGTAGCCTAATTTATTACTGTATAATTCTTGTTCAATTAAAACTGGAACTAACTGATGACTTGCTCCAAGAATCACCATTGTACCCCAACCTAATGCCATCAAATGAACGATTGCTAACGTATTCGGTTGAAAATAGTGTTGAGTAATATTGTTTGTTGAGCAAACTAATAAAAAAGAAGCAATAAGAAATGATATTGCCCCATATCCATAAAACGGCAATACAACTTTCCATGTAGTAGTCTTATTATTTGTTTTACTAACAAAAGTTGAATCCATATTAATCTTTAAAAATCAATAAATGAACTTCAGTATGACTAATTTCTTTAATCAGAAAACTAAAATTCTGCTCTTTTAATTCAGGCAATAAAAATAGTGGAATACGTTTATGATAAACAAATAATGCACTATTAGGAGATAGATTATTTAATGCATTTAAAATTGAATGCATGGGTAATGGCATTTCGAAGTTTCTAACATCTAAGGTTTCAATATTATTCTCGAAAACTTTCAATTTTGATTCCCAATCACTAGTTGAGACTTCTAAATTGGGAGTTAAATCTGTATCTACAAATAATGCCTTATCCGATATTTTGTAAAAGAAAGTGTGGACTAAAAAATCATCTATTTTTTCAACATATGCTTCAAATCCTTGTTTATTTAGTAGTCGAATTAACGGAGTTGGCTCAAAACCATTAATAATTTTGAGCACAAACCCGTTTTCCAACTCCTTTACTTTATTGAGTATTACATTTAGTGGATCAGAACCTGATGCTAAAATTGGCCTAACATCAAGGGTAGTAATATTTTTAAAATTCAAATGATTCATGATTATTGTTATTCAAAATATTTTGGGAAAATTGTTATGATAGTCGTGATTTCAGTATAAACTAATCTAGCATCTTCAACAGATTTTGTTGTTTTAAGGGCTTTAACTTTATCAATTAATGGTACTAGCCATAAATGAAGTACTTCATGATTTTCACCAGTCATTTTACACTCGCTAATAATTTTATTTAAACCGAGTTGTAATTTATCTGCTCTATTGATAAAATCATTTAAACTTTTATCATTTTCTTCAGCTATAATTTGTTGTAAGAAATCAACATTTACTATTGTTGCTGAATCTGCATCCCATTTACCTCCATTATTTAACTTTAATCCTTTTATAGTTTCTGGCAGCTGATTTTTTTGATTGCATGCAAATAAAAAGCAGGAAACAAGAAATAGTGAAAGTAAAAATTTCATGACTTTATTTTTTAGATTCTTGCTCCAATTCTAGAGCTTTCGGGAACAAAATATTATTTTCTAAATGTATATGCATGTGAAGATCTTCTTCAAACTCTTCAAGGAAACGATAAAGTAAAGAGTAGCTGCTACAAGCATCTTCCGGCAGTTTAAAATTGTTTGATAATTCTCTAATGAGAGTAAGATTTTGCCCTACCATTTCATGCTCCATTTCCATCATAATAATTGGACTTTGAACAGAACCAAAGCTTGCGGAAAAGTTTTTCAGTTCGCCATTTTTTACTGCTACTAAAGACTTTATATAAGGGAACAAAATTTTCTCTTCTTTCATTAAGTGTGCAGTTAATTCATTATTAATGGCTTTAACTAGTTCATTAATCTGAAATAATTGTACATGTCTTTGTCCATGAACTCGATTAACTTTCTCTGCATAAGCAACAATATCTGGCAAGCTCGATTTCACATAATTATGGTGAGTATTAACTATATAATCAATTAAAAAATCAAGACTCCATTTAGTATATTCAACCGGTCTTCCTGATCCATTTATAGCAATATTTTTCTCTGCGTCTTGCAACTCTTTTTCCACTTTGATCACGTCTAGTCCTTTTGCTAAACATGCTTCTTTCACAGATTTCTTTCCGCCACAGCAAAAATCCAACCCATATTTTTTAAAAATTTGAGCTTTACGAATATCTTTCGCAGCCATCTGCCCAATGGATTCCTCATTTTCACCATCTTTTTTTTTGGTAATTCTCACTTTCCACCATTCAGGTCCTTCTTCTAAATACTCCCAATTAAAAATATTTCCTCTTTCTCCTAATAATTGATAATACAAGGGTTTAGGATCATGGTCGTTGTGTATAGTTAATGCTTCTCCAGGGTTGAGTTCGTCGAATCTTACAAAAATTGTAGGATGTTTTTGTTTAGGTTCTAAAACTGTTACGTCTAGCGTATTTTCAAATTGTGTTAACATGATATTTTAATTAATTAGTTATTCAATGATGTAAAATTAATCATTTTATTCAATAAAAGTATTTAAATACTTTTATTGAATAAAAATTACACTTTTAAGACAAATCATTGGTGGTAAAGTCAATATAATACATTGGAGACGAATGGAGGATTAGCTGCGCCCCACCGTTGGTGGGATTAGCTGCGCCGCCTTTTCAAGGGATTAGCTGCTCTGATCCTTAATGGGGGTGGCTCAAAACAAACAGATGTCCGTTCGCTTCGCTCACTTTCATTTTTATTTAGTTCGCTCGGCAAACCAAGCTTTGCTCGCTCCCTA
>JAGOGG010000179.1 GCA_017996795.1 Sediminibacterium sp.
TGTCTTTTTGTAAATAAATCGGTAGGGTTTCTGTAACCAATTGCCTATTACTTAATACTGCAAGGGTATTTTCTTCACCATCACTTAGTTCATTGGTTCTTGCTATAATTCGATAAGTAAGTGGTTTATTAAAGCTAAAAGGAACTTGAATAGGGAATTGTGCTATACTAGACTTTCCTGCTTCTGCTGTAAAATATTGTTGCGGAAAAACATTTTGAAACCAACCGTCTACAGATCGATTGGTGGTGGCGTCTATCAATTCTAAAACAATGGTTCCCGTTAATTCTTTGTTGGTAAGATTTGCAATTTTTACACTTAATTCCATTTGGTCACCCTCTCTTAAAAAGCGAGGAATATTGGGTTGAACCATCAAGCTTTTTTGCGTAACCAATTTCTGCTCGGCATAACCCGTTGCTAAATCTTTTGTATGTGCAAAGCTCATCCATTTCCATTGGGTTACTGCATCTGGAAACTGAAAACTGAATTGGTATTTTCCTGAACTATCTGCATACAATTGCGGGAAAAAGAAAGCGGTTTCGTTGAAGTTTGTTCTGATTTGAGCAAGTTCTTGGCTTGGTTTATTGCCAGGTATGAATCTTCCGTTTCGAATGATATCTCCTGTAATGGGGTCTACTATTTCTACTTCAGTATATACTTTGTCGTAACTCTCTTCTTCTATAGAATTATTCCCTCTGATCATTACCTTGGTACCTGCAACTTTACCTAGTATTGGTGCCGCTGCCAATTCTTTTTTGGAAGCAGTCGCCATTGTTTCATACAACATTTGCTCTCTTATTCTCCAAGGAAGATTAATAGATGCCATTAAACTAGGACGCTCGTAGGGTTTTGCTTCACAAAAACATTCATTGTTGTCAAATTGGCGGATGGCTTCTAATCTAAATAGATTGCTACTAAAACTAGTACTGCTATTGTTACTGCTCCATAAATTCAATGGGTCCCATCTGTTCGGATAAATAGCGTCTAAACTTGCGTCATACATGCTTGTTAATAGTTCTGCTGCTTTTTCTTTCCCATTCAATCCGTCTATTTCAATCGTCCAAGTTTCTTTGGAACCAGGTTCGTTGATATTTCTATATGTACCAGTTCTAATTTTTAATTCTTTATTATTGAATTGCACTGCTATGGCTTGTTGATGGGTATATAATCTTCCCATCCAGATATAGGCTTCAGTAATTACCATTCCACCACGATCGGCAGTTGTAATGATGATTTGTTTCTGTTCTAATTTGCTCAGTTGTAGAAACTGATAATCTTCTTTACTTTCTGCTTGTTTAATTTTCCTTGTAACGTAAGTGTTTTCTATAGGATAATTGATAACAGACAAAATACTATCTCCTGGGTTGGTATAGTTATTTGAATAATAATGAAAAGATTGATTGCTTTTTGTTCCCTCATTCACATCATAAATCGTGATTATTTTTTCTGAAGTGATTGGTAATCCAAAACTGTCGATTGCTGTAGCTTTTATTTTATACATGCCCGTCTCCACTTTATTGATAGGGGTTGCTATTTCTTCAATTCTCCAACTATCTTGGTCTGCTTCGTTTTGGTATTCGTCGTAAGGGAAATATTTTTTGTAGGTAGCTTCATCAAACAAATGCAAATCAGACTTGCCCCAATATTTTTTTCTCGTCAATTGTTTGGGTTGAATTACTTTATATAATTCGGTTTGAATGGGAATCTGCTTTTCTTTGCCCAATCGATCTATTGCTACCGCATTGATATTTTGAAATGTTTTTTTGTTTACAGCAATAGGATGGTTGATGACCAATTGCCATGCTGTTTTGGTAGCAGTTAAGTTGGCATTCCCTGATTGGGTTTCTCCATTTAAATCGGTAACATCTACCTGTATAATATAATTTACAGTGAAGTTGTCCCCTAATTTTTTAGTAGAATCATAAATTGCTTTAAACGATAAAGTAAATATTCCTTTTTCGTTGGTTATTCCTGTTCCATTGGCAATTACGGAGCCTGATTGATAAATATGATCTTGTTTTCTTGTGATTGGATAAGGGTATCTACCATATTGTTTCACGGTATATTTAACTTTTGCCCCGTTTACTATATTTCCCGCATAGGCAATTGCTTTGATGGCATAATGAATACTGTCATTTAATCGATATCCTGTTTTTGGTTGATCAAAAACAACTTGTATAGTTGGTCTTTTGTATTCTTCTACTTTAACTGATTTGCTTGAATAATTAAATGCCTGGGCTTCTAAGCTATAATTTCCAGTTAATTCATTTTTGGGCAAAACAAAGCTGCCTACTAAAGACCCAAAGCTATTTATAGGAATCAACAAGGAATCTATTCTTTGTCTATTGGTATTCAGTAAATATATTTTTACTGGACTTTTATCTTCCACCACTTTACTATACTTGGTATCGTAATCTCTAGTTAGTGCAATCCCTTTAAATTGTAACAACTGTCCTGGTCGGTAAATGGATCGATCAGTGAAAAAGTAGATTCTACGATTGTTTTGCTCGTATTTGTTTTTTTCGTTGGGCTGATTGGTGAATTCTTGATATCGGTATTCATATTCGCTAAAAGTAAACTGACTTTTCCTTTTGCTGATTTCAATTTGGGTATTCCCATTCAGTTTTTGTGGTATGCTAAATTGACCGTTCTCATTGGTCTGTGTTTGTTGAATGAGCTGTGTAATGGTGCTGGAAGTTTTATAATCGTATTTGGTTTCAAATATTTTTACATCTGCTTGATTAATTGGTTTTCCAGTTGAGTAGTCTCTAATGAAATAATGATTGTTGTCTTTAAAATAAACCCAATCTGCAACCGAAAAATGTACGTACCCTATTTTGTTGGTTGCTAAATTGAAGTCCTTTCCAGTGCTGGTTAAAACAATATAATTTCCTTGCTGTAAAGGGTCAATTTTTACTTCTGTAAAATGTGATTGGTAATCATTCGTTTGAATAAGCGGTATTGCTTGTTCTTGTACCAATTTTTGATTGGTTATCTCTTTTAATTGATTGGCGGTATTGTTAAACCTTAGCTGAAAATTAAATGGTACTTTGAATATTTTTAAAAATAGGGTATCTGTGTTCTTATAGCTTAAATAAGCCCTGAATGGTTTTTGAGTTTCATTGATTTTTTCTACTTCCATCCATATTTGCTTATTCTTTATTTCGTTGGCCAAGTCTTGCAATCCACATATTTTATAATGCATTGCATCCACCTGCTTAGCTGCATCTTCTACGATGGCTAATGCATTTACTAATTCAAACTGATTGGCCGTATCATTGAGTGCGTGGTATTGTTTTCCTTTTTCTGCAATGGTGCTGGCTATTAAAAACCAGGCGCTTGCTTTTATAGAAGAAGCATATGCTGGATGGGTATAATTTTTTAGTTCTATTAAAAATTCAGCTTCCTTTATTAATTCGTTTTGTTTTTTCCAGACTAATAAATCCAATGTAAATCTTGCTACTATATTATTGTACTGTTCATTTTGGTGAAGCTGAAAAACGGCATCATAAAGTCCGATAATTTTTTCTTGGGTTTCTTTCAAATTGGTGTAACCTAATTCGTTGCTGTAATACTGAATTTGCTCTGTTATTAATAAATGGTATAAACTATATTTTTTCAGCGGCTCTGATCCACCCAAAACAACTACTGAATAATCGGATATATCAATAGATTGTAATGCTTTTGCATTTTGATTGGCTGCATCAAAATGCATTTCTATACTGTCTTTGAAGGATTGTTTATCCCAGGTTTTTTTCTTTAATAAAACCCATCTTTGATTGTTATAATAGTCATTGTATTTTTTAGCCATGATGGTGTGTAACACTGCCTGCATGACCCCTGAATTGGTTTTTCTTAATGCCCCCTTAAAAATATTGATGGTATTAATGAATCCATCTTCTGTTACTTCATTTTCTAAATCTGCTTTGTATACCAATGCTTTTATTTGCTCTGCTTCTTGCTTTTCTGCAACCGCTTTTTTGTATAATTGATCAACTTTGTCAATAGCGGTTTTGGTTAATCGCTCTTTTAAGATAAGGCTATCAATTATTTTATATGCCGCAGCGTAATTTGTTTCTTGAGCTTCTGCAATTAAAAGCGATAAGCAAAAAATTATCGAGAGTATCGTACGCATGTATAGTTAATTATTAATATTCTGTAGGGATGCAAGATGAGGCATTTTGCATAAAAAAACCCGAAGCTTTGATGCTCCGGGTTTGATATTAACAAATGCTTTGTTTATTTTTTTAACGCTGCTGCCATAGTAATGCCAATATCCGCAGGGCTTGCTACTACTTCAATACCACATTCTGCCATTATTTTCATTTTAGCTGCTGCAGTATCTTCTGCTCCACCTACTATTGCACCAGCATGTCCCATTCTTCTTCCGGGAGGTGCGGTTTGACCTGCAATAAATCCAACAACTGGTTTGGTTTTATTTTCTTTTATCCAGCGGGCTGCTTCTGCTTCCATGCTACCACCAATTTCACCAATCATAAT
>JAGOGG010000027.1 GCA_017996795.1 Sediminibacterium sp.
AATTATTGCGCTCTTGTACCAAGTGCATAGAAGATTTCCCTAAAGAATCTATAATAACCGAAAAAAAAATTAATGGAAGTAAATGTATTAGTTATTATACCATAGAATTAAAAGACGCACTGCTTCCCAACGAATTAAAAAACCAATTCAACAATTGGATGTTTGGCTGCGATATCTGTCAGGATATTTGTCCTTGGAATCGATTTAGTAAGCCCCATCAAGAACCATCGTTTGAACCAATTTCTGCTGTTTTAGATTTATCAACCAGCCAATGGGAAGAATTAACAGAAGAATCATTTAAGACCATTTTCAAAGAGAGTCCATTAAAGCGTTCAAAATTTAGTGGCATCAAAAGAAATTTGCGCTTTATTCAGTCATCAGACTAATCGAAGAAGTGCACATTTTTGCGGTTTTATGCATTTTTATCCACCTTATTTAACAGTTTCCACCAAATATTCACCGTCTGTATAAACAAAACCAAGAAATTCCCGCACATATTATATATTTATGATGTTTTATAAACCTCCAAAACGATACGCATATGAATGTTAACTATGGCAAGGCCAATGTTATATCGAAGTTGTGCTTCCTTCTCTTCGGTATTACATTGACAATTGGCTTGCAAGCTCAAACAACTATTAAAGGAAAAGTAACAGACAGCAAAGGGCTACCCATTCCCGGCGCTTCTATTACCATCAAAAATTCAGGTGCAGGAACTGCATCTAGCACAGATGGTAGTTACCAGTTTATTGCCAATTTAAAACAAGGCAAGTATGATGTAGTTATTTCATCGGTTGGATTTAGGTCCGCTGAAAAGAATTTGACCATCAGTGCCAGCACAGGCAGCTTCACATTTGATGCATCATTAAAAGAAGATGCAACCGGATTAGATGAAGTAGTGGTTACAGGTACTTCACAAGGAACCACCAAAAAGCAGTTGGGAAATTTTATTGGTACGGTAAAAGGCAGCCAGATCAATAATGCTGGATCGCCCAATGCCATTGCCTCTTTACAAGGTAAAGTTCCAGGCGCACAAATTACGCAGAACTCAGGTGATCCTGCAGGTGGTATGAGTGTAAAATTACGTGGCGTGAGTTCTATCTCTGGATCTTCTGATCCATTGTATATAATTGACGGAGTAATTTTAAATAACTCCAATGCAAGAGTTACCAATGCGCAGAGTGATTACGATACCTATGGTAGCGTAGGACAAAACAGAATGGTAGATATCAACCCTAATGATATAGACAGAATTGAAGTGTTGAATGGAGCTGCAGCTGCTGCTATTTATGGTAGCAGAGCGAATGCAGGGGTTATCCAAATCTTTACAAAAAGAGGATCTACTGGTGCACCAAAAATCACTTTTAGTTCTAAAGTAAGTACCAATTCATTAAGAAAGCGTTTGGTATTTAATAATTCTACTACCAAGTTTGGCGGACCAACCGATGGACCAGGTGCAGTAACACAAGATATTTTGTTAACTGCTTTAACCACTACATCACCGGTAACACGTTACGATTATCAAGACGATATTTTCAGAACCGGATACGGCACCGATAACAACGTTTCCATTACAGGCGGACAAGACAAAATGCGCTATTTTGCTTCTTTAAATTACAATAGCAACCAAGGTATCATTAGAGGTACAGACAATACTCGTTTTGGTTTCAGATTAAATTTAGACAACAAAGTAAACAACTGGTTTAGTTGGAATGCAGGTATTAACTATACCAACAATGCCACCAATGAAAAGCCAGATGGCAACAGCTTCTTCTCTCCTATTAACTCTATGACCATTATTGGAAATTTCCACAATATAGGTGTTAGAGATGCCAACGGAAATTTACAAGCAGTGGGCGAAAGAGGACGTGTGAATCCATTAACCATTATCAACGATATCAAACAAAGAAACGTTACCAATAGAACGGTTTCTAATGTAGGATTTAAGTTATTCCCAGTAAAAGGTTTAGTGATCGACTACACAGCGGGTTTAGATAATATTGCACAAAACGGAACTACATTTATCCCTCCATTCCCATACAATGCCAGCCCAGGATTTTATGGTGGTGGTGCAACATTAGACCCAACATTAAATGGTTATGCAAGTGCAGCAAGTTTTAACTCCACGTTTTTTAACCACGATTTAAACTTTACTTACACTACACAATTGACCAATAAATTGTCTTCTGTAACACAGTTCGGATATTCTGAGCAGTACGAAAAAGCCAATTATATTTTGGCACAGAGCCGTGGATTATTACCAGGTATTTCCACAGCAACAGGTGGTAGTACTTTATTACCCAACTCAGATGGAAGAAGCGAAAGAACCATCCGTGGATTTTTCTTACAACAAAACTTCAAATTCAACAATCAGTTGTTTGTAACCGTTGCTGGAAGAATTGATGGATCATCTGTATTTGATAAAAACAATAGAAACTTCTTCTATCCTAAAGTAAGTGGTAACTATATTTTGTCTGAAACAGAATTTTTTAAGAAATCTGCATTAGCAAATACAGTAGACGTATTCAAGATTCGTGCAGCATACGGAGAAAGCGGAAACCTTACTGGTATTGGCGCATACGATCGTTTCAATATTTACAATATCTCACCATTCTTAGGAAGAACCAGTTTAACTTCACCTTCTGCAACCATCAGTTCAGATTTAAAACCTGAGCGTCAGAAAGAATTAGAAATTGGTACAGACATTGCTTTATTGGGCAATAGATTACAATTCACATTTAACTATTACAATAAAAAAGTAACAGATTTATTGGTACCGAATATTACCAATGCACCAAGTTCTGGTTTCCCAACTGCTACTAAGAACGTTGGATCTTTAAGCAACAAGGGTTTTGAAATAATGGTTACTGCAGTTCCTATTAAGAACAAAAACTTTACCTGGGAAATCACTGGTAACTTTAATAAGAACAAAAACAGAATTGAAAACTTAGGTGTTCCTTTCATTTCATTTTCTGCCCCTACAGGTGCGGTATTTGCTTTGATTCCAGGATATGATGCCCCTGTATTTTATTCTACTTTCTTTGCAAGAAATGCCAACGGAACAGAAGTGAAGAATGCAGCAGGTATACCTGTTACAGCAAGAGGCCCAATTGCCAATGGTCAACCATTTGGAACCCCATCATTAGACCCAGCAACTGGATTGCCATTTACTACAGGACCTAACTCAACCATTTTAAGATCGGTTTTAGGTTCTCCAAACCCAACTTACACTGCCACTTTAATCAACAGCTTTACTTACAAAAAATGGACATTTGGTTTCCAATTAGACAGAGTAGCTGGTGCAGAAGTATTTAACGCAGATTTCAGAACCAGACAAGGTGTAGGTAATGGAAGTGAGTTTGCACAAAGAGAACACAAGGGAGAAATTCCTAGAGGTTATATCAGTGGAATATACGGAATTGAAGAGTGGAGAGTAGACGATGGATCATTCACCAAATTGCGTGAATTGTCTGTTGGATATGCTTTTGGAAAAGTGAGCAACTTATTCAGCAGCTTAACAGTAACATTAACAGGAAGAAACTTGATCTCATGGGACAACTACAGAGGATATGATCCTGAAACCAACTCAACTGGACAAAGCAGTTTATTCAGAGGCGTTGATTTTGGTAACGTACCTATTCCGAAGACCTTCCAATTCGGTGTTGTAGCAAATTTCTAACCCATCAAACTAGATTAACATGAAAAAAATATTATTGATTATTTTATCCGGAGTAAGTCTGGTTGCTTGTAAGCAAGACTTTACCAATCCCGGTGCAATTGGCGATACAGATGCTTTTTCTACTCCAAGAGGATTAGCAGGTGTTGCTGTTGGATTACAAAACGTTTACAGCAATGGCAGGTTAAGTCCTGTGTACAATGGCATTACAGCAGCAGGCGCATTAACCAATGAATTCAGGTTAATGAATGCGGGCAATACCGATGAATTACAGTTATTTACCGGAGGTGCTGTTGTAGACAATTTAAATGGCATTGTAGGCAATATGTGGACTTGGAACAACAAGATCATTTATGATGCAGACAATGTAATTACAGGTGCCAATAAATTAGGCGACAAAACCTATGCTTCTGGATTATTGGCCTATGCCAGCATATTCAAAGCAATGGCTATTGGAAACCTAGCGATGTTCTTTGAACAAATTCCTGCAGCACCTGGAACCCAAACTGCACCAGCAGCATTCCAAAGCAGAGCAGATGGATTTAGAAGAGCAGTAACTACTTTGCGCGCTGCACAAACAGCTTTAGGAGCCAATCCTCCAAGTGCTGCATTTTTTGCAAACGTTCCAACTTCAGTTACCCCTACATTTTTTAATAATACCATCAATGCATTAATTGCTCGTTACAGTTTATTTGCTGGCGATTATGCAGGTGCATTAACTGCAGCTAATTTGGTAGACTTAAATTACGGTGGTGCAATTTTAGGCTATGACGCCATTGTTACCAACCCTATTTTTACCACTGCAACTGCAACCAATAACGTATATCAAATTTTGGATTCCACTTTAGGATTACCTACTGCATTGGCTCCAGACTTGAACGATCAGCGTATTGCATTTTATACAGCAATCAACCCAACCATTCAGCCACGTTATAGAATCAAAGGATTCTTTAATGCTGCAACACAAGCCATTCCTGTTTACTTACCAGACGAAATTCGTTTGATTAAAGCAGAATGTTATGTAAAGCAAGCTGCACCTAATTTAACAGCAGCAGTTGCAGAAATTGATGCAGTTAGAACCCAGCTACCTAGCGCTGATCCATTTGGTGTAGGTGGTGGATTAACTGCATACAGTGGAACAGTTAGTGCAGCAGCATTAACCGATGAAATTTATCGTCAACGTTGCATTGAATTGTGCATGAGCGGAATGAGATTAGAAGACAACAGAAGATTAGGCCGTCCTGTAAGTGAAAGAAGAAGAACATTCTTCCCATATCCTAGCAGAGAGCGTGATAATAATCCAAACACACCAGCGGACCCTGCTAATTAAAGAGTCTCTCCCCAATTAGTTTTTAATAAGGCCCCGATCATTTGATTGATTCGGGGTCTTTTATTATTAGGTAAAAACAATAATATTATTCTAGGCTTTTTTTAAGCGATTGCAAATTTTGCTCCATCATAGTCCCCATGATTTTATCGTTCATCATAGAGCCAAAACGATCCCAAGGATACCATCCTATTTGCTGAACAAATTGCCACTGTACCACAGCATAATCTTGCGTGTTATTTCCAATAATTCGAATGGTGCTTAATTGCTGCTGACCATTCAAACTGGTCCAGGTAGATACTACAGAAGAATCGGTTATCTGTGTAATTTGAACATGGGTATTACCCAGCTGCGCATCGGAAGCTGAATTAATTTTTACAGAAGGATCATTCATGCCTGCAATCCAACCCTTCCATTCTTCCATATTCCCAACCCGATACTTGATAGAGTCAATGGGTGCTTTAATATCCACTGCTCTAGACACCAATACCGTAGAAGGAAACAATAAACCAATCAGGGTAACAATCACCCCTAATACGATTAAACTTATTGCACCCAGTTTAATTAGTTTCATCTTACTCCCATTTAAATGTTTTAAAAGCAACAATATAGACCACTACAATCCAGATGCCCAATACCCCTAATTCAAGTGCGCAGTCTTGTAAACCCGCTCCTTCAAAAGCAATATTGCGCATGGCATTATTAAAATGCGTTAAAGGTAAAATGCGAGAAATGGGTTGCAACCAAGTAGGGAAATTATCAATAGAGAAAAATGTACCCGCCAATAAAAACTGCGGCAAAGTAATTAAGTTGGCAAAGGGAGGTATGGTGCTTTCATTTTTAGCTACACTGCTTACAATAAAACCAAAGCCCATAAATAAAATCAACGCCACAAAACTAAGCACCATGATTTCAGCAAAAGTAACTAAGCCATTTACTAACGTAAAATGGAAAGCATAATGTCCTACTAAAATAATAATGACAGCAGTGATCATTTGAAATATCACACGACTCAAAGCCTCACCTAAAACTATATAAGATCGTTTTATAGGCGTAGCATAAAATCGCTTCAACACCAATTGTTGTCTTAAATTAAAAAACAAAAAAGCAACCCCAAAAACACCCGCACTTAACAAAGAAAAACCCAATTGACCGGGCAAGATAAAGTCGATGGTTCTATACACCCTTCCAGGCACTTTCTTCACTTCTTTATTAATGACAGCAATGGTTGGGGTTGATGGAAACTGTTGCTGATTGATGCCACTGATAACGGCGTTTAATATGGACTGAAGCACTTGAATATTCTGTGGATTGGCCGCTTCTGAACTGGTTAGTTGAATACTATATGGCGTTACTGAATTGACCGGCTGTTTTGCAATTTGAATGATTGCAGTAATACGGCCTTTCTCTAAATCTTCTTTTAAACGATCGCCTTTTTTATCGGACACTTTAATGCCCGGAATATTTTTTAGGCTTTGATAAATTGGATTCAGCGTATCACTGCCATTGGCAAAAGCAATATTCACACTCACTCTACCTCCACTACCAATAAAGCCAAAGACCAAGATGAAAATCATGGGAAAAGCAATGCTGAAGATAACAGCAGAAGGGCTTCTAAATATAGACCTCAAACTCGCTTTTGTAATGGCCATCATGGCCTCAAATTGGCTATATGCTTTGTTCATCGGGCTTATTTAACGGCAAATCTATTGTATATTAACAAGAAAGGGAATCCTTGCTTGTGGAACACCTACCCAATTCTTCACCTGCTTTAATTCACGCATTACTTGAACAGCAGCGGGATCAAACTCTTCTTTTAATAATTGAGTAGAAACAGATTTTTTATACCCAGTCATGATTTGCTCAATCAAATTCTTTTTCTCGGGATATTCTTTCAACTTCACTTCCGACTTTTTTATATCAGCCATTCGAGCAGCACAATCAATTGCATCTTGCAACCCACCTACTCTATCCGTTAGCCCTATTTTTTTAGCACTGGTACCCGTCCAAACACGACCTTGTGCAACACTGTCTACATTGGCAATACCCATATTTCTACCTGTAGAAACCCTAGACAAGAAAGTAGCATAGATACTGTCTACTGCAGATTGAAAATACCTTTTTTCGTTATCGTTTAAAGGTTTACTAATATCTCCCATATCTGCATAAGGAGCCGTTTTAACACCATCAAATGTAACCCCAATTTTATTTTTAAAGAAAGATTGCATATTGGGCACTACACTAAACACTCCAATAGAACCTGTAATGGTATTGGCATTGGCAAAAACAGAATCTGCATTACAAGCAATGTAATACCCACCCGAAGCAGCCACATCACCCATGCTTACTACAACCGGCTTTTCTTTTCTAATTAAAGAAATTTCTCTCCAAATAACTTCACTGGCCAAAGAACTACCGCCACCAGAATTAATTCTGAACACCACTGCTTTAACAGATTTATCAAGTCTAATTTTACGAAGTATATTCTTGTAACTATCGCTGCCAATCATTTCATCATCCCCCTGACCAGAAACAATATCGCCATTGGCAAAAACCAAAGCAATTTTTTCGGAACCATTGGGTTCAAAGTCGGCTGCTTGTGCATAATCAGCGAGCGCAACAAAATTGATTTTAGATTTTATTTCTTGTCTTAATTTCTTGCTGATATTGGCTTTAATTTGATCATCGTATTTTAAATCGTCTACCAAACCATATTTCTTAGCATCATGCGCTGTTTGAACCAACCCCTTTACAGCCAATGCTCTTAATTCGGCCGTGTCTTTATTACGAGACATGGCAGCAGCATGTAAAAAATGCGTATAGAGTTCCCCCAACCAAACACCGGTCTGTAATTTATTGGCATCGGTCATTTTAGTTTCTCTTAAAGGTTCTGTGGCACTTTTGAATTTACCCGCATAAAAAATCTGCGGTTGAATCTCTAGCTTGTCTAACATGCCTTTCAAGAAAAATAAATTGGTAGAGAAACCGCTCCAATCTACCCCACCTTGTGGATTACAATACAATTCATCCGCAGCACTTCCTATATAATACCCTTTTTGAGAAATCACTTCACCATGCGCTATCACAAATTTTCCACTGTTCTTGAAATCGACCACCGCTTTGCGTAGTTCTTCGCTGGCTGCAAAGCCATTGGCATTATCGGCACAAAGCACATACAAACCCTTTACTGCAGAATCTTGCTTAGCATGCTTTAATAACTGCGTTACTTGAAACAAAGAGGGAGCAGCATCTTCGCCTTCGTTTAATAATGCCGCAAAAGGATCTTCTTGGTATTGCTCTTTAAATGGTACTGATAGGTCTAATACCAACACTGCTTTGGACCCAATAATAGGTTTATCTGAAGAAGCAGCACTGGTAGCAATTCCAATCAACACAAATACCCCAATTACAGTAAAAAGCACCAATGCAATAAATGTTGCGAATACAATTTTTAAAAATCCTCTCATATTAATTGATTAACCGATTATTAATTAAAGATATTTGATGCTCAGTATACTACCAATTTATGCATTTAGCTTATTTATTGATCGGAAGCAACTTAGGAGACAAAACCACTTATCTAAAAAACGCCGGTTCATATATACAACAACAATGTGGCCAAATAGTTAAACAATCTAGTTTCTACGAAACCGAACCATGGGGATTTACCGAACAACCCAGTTTTCTAAATCAAGCTCTTTGCATTCAAACCGAATTAGCACCAGCGCAACTCATGCATACTTTACTGCAAATTGAAAGCAAAATGGGTAGAACCAGGGAACTCAAAATGGGCCCCCGAATCATCGATTTAGACATTTTGCAAATTGACCAGCAAATAGTTGATACCCCGTTATTGCAACTACCTCACCCTGCTATGCATTTGAGAAGGTTTGCCCTTATCCCTATGGAAGAAATTGCCCCACAGTTAATGCATCCCCAATTCAATAAAACCATTGCCCAATTATTGGCAGAATGTGCAGACCAAACCGATGTGCAAAAAAAAATAGTTTAAGCAAAGTTCCAGCAATTAATTTTGAGCGCATAGGTATCATACATGAAGCATCAGTTTATAACAATCGAGGGGAATATTGGAGCAGGCAAGACCACGTTGGCCACTATATTGGCTAAGAAATTGAATGCGAGAATAATTCTAGAAGAATTTGCGGATAATCCATTCCTATCTAAGTTTTACGATAACCCCGGGCAATATGCATTTCCATTAGAATTGTTTTTTATGGCAGAACGCTATAAACAGTTGAAAGAAATGGTGCATACCAAAGAATTGTTTCAAACTGTTACCGTATCCGATTATTTGTTTACCAAGTGTTTATTGTTTGCCAAAGTAAACTTGCCCGAAGAAGAATTTAGGTTGTACCAAAAACTATTCGACATCATACACCAACAATTGGTTTTTCCAGATGTGTTGATTTACTTGCATGCACCAGTAAACAAGTTGCAGCAAAATATCAAAAAAAGAAATCGTCCATTTGAGCAAGCCATACCAGACGAATATTTATTCAATATTCAAGAAACCTATACCCACTATATTAAACAGCACAATATCAAAACCATATTTGTAGATGCCAGCAATGCCGATTTCATAGGCAATGAAGCACATATTAATATAATTCTAGACGCGCTTGAAAAAGACCTAGACTACGGACAACATTATTTTACCTTACCCTAATATTCACTTACACAGAACCAATGCCCGAAAACAACCCAACAAAAAAAGAAGCATTCAAGGTATTGGGCATACCAGAATTCAGGCATTTATTAGCAGGCAGATTTTTATTTATTATGGGCCTCAGAATGTTGGGCACATTAACCGGTTGGTGGATCTACGAATTAACCAATGATCCATTTGCCATTGGGTTGATTGGACTCGCCGAAGTAATACCAGCCGTTTCATTGGCTTTGTATGCTGGCTATATTATAGACATTAGTGAAAAAAGAACATTACTACTTAGGGGAATCCTATTTTATTTAAGCTGTGCCCTCCTATTGTTATTATTAAGCACGCATTATTCATTGGCCCAACTAGGAAAAAATTGGGTCGTATTCTCCATATATATTGTCATTTTTTTCACAGGCATTATACGAGCATTCACTGGACCTTTATTTGGCACCATGCTGGCAGCCATTGTACCCAGAGATCAATTACAATCGGCCACTACTTGGAATCAAGGCATTTGGTTATCGGCATCGGTAACCGGACATGCAGCAGCAGGTTTTTTAATTGCAGGCATAGGAAATACAGGCGCATTATTAATCATCGTCAGTTTCATTGCAACAGGATTTATTTTTTTATACCAGCTCAAAGCCAAGCCAGCATTGAATAAAAAAGGAGAAAAAACAGGTCTTGAAAGCGTTAAGGAAGGATTGCGATTTGTGTTTAAAACCAAAGAAGTATTAGGTGCGTTATCATTGGATTTATTCGCGGTATTTTTTGGTGGAGCAGTAGCCATGGTGCCCGTATTTGCAAGAGATATTTTAGCCGTAGGTCCCATTGGATTTGGTTGGTTGAATGCAGCCACCGATATAGGCGCCATCTGCATCATTGTTTTAGCTACCATCTTCCCATTAAAAACCAATCAAGGAAAAATATTGCTTTGGGCAGTGGGCGGATTTGGGGCATGCATCATCATTTTTGCACTCTCCAAATTATTCTGGCTCTCGTTTTTTGCACTTTTACTGAGCGGCATATTAGATGGGATTAGTGTAATTATCAGGGGCACAATTGTACAAATGAAAACACCCGATCATATGCGAGGAAGAGTCATGAGTGTAAACTCGATGTTCATCAACAGCAGTAATGAATTGGGCCAATTTGAGAGTGGATTGGCAGCTAAAATAATGGGTGTTATTCCTTCCGTTATTTTTGGGGGATCAATGACCATACTGGTGGTACTGGCTACTTGGTTTAAAGCACCCGCACTCAGAAAAATGAAGTACTAATCTTGCGAAAAAAAGCAAGGCATTACTTTACAATGGCCATTAGATTTTCCATCACATGATACACAGCAGGGCAAAAACTGGAATTTTTCAATGTAATCAAAGGACGTTTTAATAATACATCTTCGTCTGTATAAGGAAAACGGGCACAGTCGGATGGGCGTTCATCGTAAATGCTGCATAGATTGTCTTGCCCCAAAAAAGGACAGGGAGTAGATTTAACCACATAATCACCATCGGAATCTAAGTTTAGGTATTGGCTGATGAAAGCAGTCTCTTTCATACCCAAGTACTTGCTGATTCGTTTGATATCGGGTTGTTTAAACCGAGGGGAGTAATTCTTGCAACAATTGGCACAATCTAAGCAGTTTATTTGCTCAAAAGCCTTTTCATGCAAATCGGGCAACACTTTCAACACTTTATTTTTATCGGCCTTTTTTAAGAACTGACCGTACTTTTTTTGGTGTTCCGCAGATTTTTTCTCCCAATTAATCATCAAGTCTTCCACAGCTATCAATTAAACATATTAAGAAATTAATCACAACGCAGTAAAATTATGCTATTCACTCAACAAAGCTGTTAAATTGATGTTCTTACTTATTACCTTTGCGCCACCAAAAAAGCCCGTTGAGTATGAATTTATTTGAGCAACAATCCACCGAATTTCAAAGAAGACATATTGGCCCGAATGCGACCGATTTAAGTGCAATGCTAAAAACAATACAGGAGCCCAATGTAGAATCATTGATTAGCAAAACAATTCCGGATAGTATTAGAATCAAGGAAGACCTTGCAGTACCACCCGCAATAAGTGAATTTGACTATTTAGCAGAGCTAAAAAAAGTGGCTGCAAAAAATAAATTATACAAAAACTATATAGGTCAAGGATACTATGATACCATCACACCAAGTGTGATTCTCAGAAATATTTTCGAGAATCCAGGATGGTATACCCAGTACACCCCCTATCAAGCAGAAATTTCTCAAGGACGTTTAGAGAGCCTTTTGAACTTTCAAACCATGGTAACCGACTTAACTGGATTACCAATGGCCAATGCCTCTTTATTAGATGAAGCAACCGCAGCAGCAGAAGCAATGGCCATGTTGTTTCATATTGTAAATAAGACCGATAATATTACCAAGCCAAAATTATTTGTAGACAATAATATCTTCCCACAAACCAAGCAGGTGTTGATTACACGTGCAGCACCTATTAACATTGAATTGGAATTTGGAGATTACAAAACTGCAAACATTGATGAAACTTATTTTGGTGCCATCATTCAATACCCAGCCAACAACGGATCAGTAAACGATTACAAAACATTTATTGATGCAGTACATGCAGCCAATGCGTATGTAATTATGGCAACTGATTTATTGGCATTAACGGTATTGACTTCTCCTGGAGAATTGGGTGCAGACGTTGCAGTAGGATCTGCACAACGTTTTGGTGTACCAATGGGTTATGGTGGACCACACGCTGCATTCTTTGCCACCAGCGACGACTTTAAAAGAGGCATGCCCGGAAGATTAATTGGAGTAAGTATTGATGCGCAAGGCAATCGTGCATTAAGAATGGCTTTGCAAACCAGGGAGCAACATATCAAGCGCGAAAAAGCTACTTCCAATATTTGTACAGCACAAGCATTGTTGGCCAATATGGCTGCTATGTATGCTGTATACCATGGACCAGCCGGATTAAAAAATATAGCATCAAGAGTACATGCATTAGCCAATGCAACGGCCAAAGCATTAGGCAGCCTGGGTGTACAACAAAACAATACCGCTTATTTTGACACTTTACATATCAGTGGGGTTGATGCGAGTCAATTAAAAACTGCCGCTGAAAACGCAGGCATCAATTTCCGTTATTTCAATGATGGAACCGTTGGTATCACTATTGATGAAACCACTACCATTGCAGATGTGCAAGCATTAGTGAAAGTATTTGAACAAGTAACAAGCAAGCAATCTGCTGCATTGGAATTGAACAATACCGCTACTGCATTACCAACCTCATTAAGCAGGACTAGCACCTACTTAACCCATCCAGTATTTAATACACACCATAGCGAGAGTCAAATGATGCGCTATATTAAATCGTTGGAGAATAAAGACCTTTCATTGAATACCAGCATGATTAGTTTGGGTAGCTGTACCATGAAATTAAATGCAGCAACCGAAATGATACCAGTGAGCTGGCCAGAATTCGGAGGCTTACATCCCTTTGTACCTATTAACCAAACAGCAGGCTACCAACAAATACTCACCGAATTAAATCAATACCTATGTGCAGTGACTGGCTTTACTGCATGTAGCTTGCAACCCAATAGTGGCGCACAAGGTGAATATGCAGGATTATTAACCATTAGAGAATACCATAAAAGCAGAAACGAAACATTCAGAAATATTGTATTGATTCCAATTAGTGCACATGGTACCAACCCAGCAAGCGCAGTAATGGCGGGCTTTAAAGTAGTGGTAGTAAAATGCGACGAAGCAGGCAATATTGATGTAGCCGATTTAAAAGCAAAAGCAGAACAATACAAAGACACCCTAGGAGGTTTAATGGTTACTTATCCATCTACCCATGGTGTATTTGAAGAAACCATTAAAGAAATCTGTGCATTAATTCACGAGAATGGTGGATTGGTTTACATGGATGGGGCCAATATGAATGCACAAGTAGGATTAACCAGCCCTGGCATGATTGGGGCCGATGTATGCCACTTGAATTTGCATAAAACATTTGCTATACCACATGGTGGTGGTGGCCCTGGAATGGGACCTATTTGTGTAAATGACAAACTAGCACCATTTTTACCAGGTCATTTATTAGGGTATGAAAAAACAGGATTAGAAGTAAGTGCAGCACCATTTGGATCTGCCAGCATTTTACTCATCAGCTACGCATATATTAAAATGTTGGGAGCAGATGGTATTAGAATGAGCACAGAATATGCCATCCTAAATGCCAACTATATGAAGGCAAGATTAGAAAACTACTACCCTATTTTATATACTGGAAAAAATGGCACTTGTGCGCATGAGTTCATAGTAGATCTAAGACCATTCAAACAAACTGCAGGTGTAGAAGCAGAAGACATTGCCAAGCGATTGATTGATTATGGTTTCCACGCACCTACCATGAGTTTCCCAGTAGCAGGAACCATCATGATAGAACCAACAGAAAGCGAAGACAAAGCAGAATTAGATCGATTCTGTGATGCCTTAATTGCGATTCATGGTGAAATCAAAGACATTGAATCAGGCAAAGCCGATAAGACGAATAACCCATTAAAAAATGCACCACATACACAAGCAGTAGTATGTGCAGATGAGTGGACCCGTCCTTATAGCAGACAAGAAGCAGCGTTTCCATTGTATTATGTTACATTGAATAAGTTCTGGCCTAGTGTGGCAAGAGTAAACAATACACATGGAGACAGAAACTTGATTTGCACTTGCGAACCAGTATCCTCATATGCAGAAGAGAACGCATAAACATTCAAACATCAAAGCTTTTCAATAAATTAGATAGCCAAAGCGCTCCTTTTTAAGGGGCGCTTTTTTTTAAGCAAGTCAATCAATTCATTTTTATCTGCCAGCGATTTTTGCAGTAATGCAATTTGTTCTTGCAATACCTGCACCATTTCAACCGCAGGTTCCTCTTCGGAAGAATAAGGCAACACATGCCGAATCATTCTACCCTTACCCGTTAACAACCAATGAATATTTAGATCGGGAAAACATTCTTGAATTTTCAACAATACCTCCGACCCCATGGTACCCTTTCCTCTGTATTGCTTGCCCAAGTAACCGTTACTCAAATCGCAAGCCCGTTCAAACGCATAAGCGCTCCATGCATGAAAATGCAAGTACTGGTATAACCGATCAATAATTCGCATCATTAAATTTTTAGGTGGATTCAATCCTCCCAAAATAAAAAGCCTCCCCCATTAACCCAATTCGGTTATTACGGAATTGTTATGTTTTTTGACGGATTAATGATAAAACACAGCCTAGTGACCTACCAACTGGTGGGGATTTTTGGAAGGACCTTATAATGGAACAAAGCCCAAAAAGGATTAAAGTAAAATTAAAAATAGCTTAATATAAGCTGCTGACTAGTAAATAATTACGAATAGTTAATTAAAGTGAAATTAGAAGGTATTTTCAAACAATTTGCAGAAGGAGCAAATAAATAGACATCTCTTTTAATGGAAAAAAGACAGAACTTGTGGTATTACAACGTACATAGTTGCCATTTTATTATAAAAACTAAAAAAAAAGATATGTCTCGTTTACTAACAGGCATTGTTTTAATCGGGGTAAGTTTACTTACCAGCTGTTCAGGCGGCAAAAGCAGCAGTAGCGCGAAGGGCTATTTGAAAAGCAGTACCCCACAAAACAATCCTGCTGCTAACAATTCATATGCTCCGCCAAGCAATGCATCAACAATTGACAAAAGTCAATATGTTGCTTTTTCACGCGAACTACAAATGAAGCTGATGGCTTACAATGTAGATGTGAAAAGAGTACAATTTTATATTGACCAGAAATTGATTTTGACCAGAGCATTAGACAGTGCCAAAGCAGAAGTAGCTTCTGGCAGCGTACGGTTTATCAATGGCAAATTGATCAATGAAATTATTATTCCCGCTTATACCCCAGGCATTGTTGAGTCAGCCGATTTAAATGGATTGAGAGTAAGTTTTGAAAACGGCAATTCCTTTTTGTTTGTTCCTGCAGAAGGAGAAGACAAATTTGTAGTAGCTGGAAACAATTGGGACAATGGATCAGTAGAAATTCCTTACGATAAAAATATTTACAGAGCAGCAGCCGGCGTAACCAATGGCAGCGTAGCAGATGTAAAGTTGGTGGTTAAATTAACCGATGTTACTAAAAGTGACAAGAAAACCCGTACCCTACAAGGCAGAAAGTTGGGTTTATAAACAGCTTTCAAAAATTTAATCCTTGCCTTAACTAGAAGCACTCACCAGAGTGCTTCTTTTTTTGGGGGGAACCCCAAACAAAAAATTAAACTATCTCTTGAAATCAAACAATGTAGCCGTGAATATAGCGCGCTCGCGCTTCTTGAAGATGACGTCCCAATTCCCTTTGTAGCGAAGCGTTTTAGGCACAATTACATTATTGCCGAGATTGGTCATTTCTACTTCCATGCTTACATCAAAATCGTACACACCCGCTTTATAACTTAACGCATAATTGCGGGCCAATACCGACATGGTTTTCATGTTAAACCAAGTAACCATTTGGTCTACCACAATGCGATCATTCTTGATAAACCCTAAATCGGCTTTGGGCATGATAGAAAAAACATAACAGAGTTCGCCCTTGTATTCTTCAATATCTAAACGGTAATCGTAGTATTTATGTGCGGTTTCGTCGTAGAGGTCTAGCTTGTCTCCAATAAAAGGAATACCCGATATTTTTTTACCTGGATTAAAAAACAACATTTTCAATTGCTCTTTGTGTTTCTCCATTCCTTTTTTACCTGCCACAGAACGCTTCTTACCAGCAACAATATTGGTTTCGCCACAAATGGTTCCCTTGGTAAAAAATAAACTGGCATAGAGTTCAGGAGTCATATAATTATAATCCCCAGAACCATCATAAAAATCACCCGTCACTTTTTCTTCTAGTACATCCATAGTTCTGCAACCATTGATTCTATTCTGACGCGTTTTACTAGACAAAGAAGCAATAACAGCACCCTTCTTGTCTTTCATTTGAATATCGTTGTATGAGCTAAAACCCAGTATGCGTAAGTTCTTGAAG
>JAGOGG010000028.1 GCA_017996795.1 Sediminibacterium sp.
TTTTCTTGCATGGGTACTTTTTTTGTAGAAGTAAACTACAACAAAAAAAGCAGTCAATACTGCGGCAATTTTAAAGATAATATCTCCATAACGCACATAGAAACTAATGGATTGCTCAGCAGGAATGGCCATTTTGATGGCTCCTCTTTTATCCCATGCTAAGGATTGCTCTATTTCACCACGAGGATTAATAAATGCAGAGATTCCCGTGTTTGCAGAACGTGCAACCCATCTTCTGGTTTCAATGGCCCTTAGTTTTGCATAATATAAGTGTTGTTGGTGCCCGGGCGTATTACCCCACCATCCATCGTTGGTCATAATAGCCAACATGCTTGCTCCGCTTCTAACATAGTTGGTTACGTATTCCCCATAAATACTTTCATAACAAATAATGGGTGCCGCATTCATTTGTGTAATAGGGTCTCTAAAAACAACCGCTGTGTCAGATACACCATATCCACCTGTAGAACCACCAAACTGTTCAAAAACAGGTGCCATAAATCGTAAAAAAGAAGGAAGTGATTCTACCCCAGGTACAAGTTTACTTTTGTTGTAATAAACAGGTTCCTGATTGGATTGTAAACTAACTGCTGCATTAAATGCATCATAATAAATGCCATCATTGGTTTTTCTGGCTGTTTTTGTAGCAGCAATATTGCCGTACTGTTTAAAGGTTTCAATGCCCGATATTAATTGAATAGATGGATGCGCTGCTACAAATTGAAAAATGGGTTGATAGTAAGGATTTACTTTGATATTGTCTTGCCAATCGGCTGCACTCATGGCGGTTTCTGGCCAAATCACCATAACCGTATTACTGTCAATTGCATTAACCGATAATTGAACCAATCTGTTTACTTGATCGGCAGTGGTTAGTGTTTCAAATTTTTGGTAGGGGTCCATATTGGGTTGAACCACTACTACATTTGTTTTTTTGGCAACCTTATTTTTTTGAGGCAATAGTTGCATGCTGATGAATACCAACAACGCAATCAAAAAAAGGGCAAAGCCACTAAAATAGAAAGCTGTTTTTGTTTTGCCTTCCTTTAAAGAAACCATGCTGCGAAATACGAGGAGGTTGATGATCCATATCAGCAATGATCCACCCCCAACCCCTGTGTATTCATACCATTGAATGTATGATGTAAAAGCGCTTAACCCATTACCTAATGTAAGCCAGGGCCAGCTGATGCTCCAGTTTAAATGAACATATTCAAAAGTTAACCAAAAAACAACCAATGCAAAAAGACTGAGCGATTCAGAAAAATATTTCCGCATTTTCATAAATCCCCACCAAGGAATACACATTAAAGTGGTGTTGATTACAATGGCGGCTACTGCGCCAAACCCTGTTGAATTCCAAAGCCACCAAGTGGTTCCGGTATTCCAAATGAATAAACTCAGCCCCACATACCTTAACAATGGAAATGTTGGACCTTTTTGATGCGCCATTAATAATAAGGGCACCCAAGCAAATAACAAACCAATCGTTAATGCCGTATTGGGCCAGGCACTGGTTAATAATAAACCAGATAATAGGCTTAAGGTAAGCGGATGTAGATTATTCCACTTGTTCAGTGCCATAGCGATGAATTATTTTCTACTATAGTTAGGCGCTTCCTTAGTAATATCCACATCATGCGCATGGCTTTCTTTCATGCCCGCATTCGTGATTTTTACAAAAGTGGCTTTTTGTAATGTTGGAATATCTTTTGCACCGCAGTATCCCATACCCGATCTTAAACCACCCACGTATTGATAAATAATTTCACTCAAATTTCCTTTGTAGGCAACACGTCCTTCAATTCCTTCTGGCACATATTTTTTGATATCTGCTTCCACATCTTGAAAATAACGATCACCACTTCCTTGACTCATGGCACCTAAGCTTCCCATGCCTCTATATTCTTTAAACTTTCTGCCTTCGTAAATAATGGTATCACCTGGGCTTTCTTCTACACCTGCAAAAACACTACCCATCATGACCATATTGGCACCAGCTGCCAATGCTTTTACCATATCACCTGTATAACGGATACCACCGTCTGCAATTACTGGAATGCCTTTTGCTTTCAAGGCTTTTGTGGCTTCCATAATGGCAGTTAACTGAGGAACACCAGCACCCGCAACAATTCTGGTAGTGCAAATAGAACCAGGTCCTATACCTACTTTAACACAGTCGGCTCCAGCTTCTGCCAATGCTTTTGCACCCGCGCCAGTTCCTACATTACCCGCAATTATGGGTAATTTTTTAAAGTTTTTTCTAAGTGCTTTTAATGCTTCAATCACGCCCTTGCTATGACCGTGTGCAGAGTCTAATGTTACAATATCTACACCTACATGTTGTAATGCAGCTGCACGATCCATTAAGTCTTTGGTAATGCCCAAAGCAGCACCCACACGTAAACGACCAATGCTGTCTTTTACTGCGTGAGGGAAATTGCGAATTTGTAAAATATCTCTGTACGTAATTAAGCCAATTAATTTTCCTTGCTTGTTTACAACCGGTAATTTTTCAATCTTATATCTGCGAAGAATATTCTCCGCCTTTTTCATATCGGTACCTTCAGGAGCAGTCACCAAGTTTTCCTTGGTCATTACTTCTTTTACTTTTTTCTTGTAATCGGTTTCAAATCTTAAATCTCTGTTGGTTAAAATACCAACCAGCTTTCCTCCATTGTCAACTACTGGAATACCCCCGATTTTATTTTCTCTCATCAACTTTAATGCGTCTCCAATGGTGGCGTCTATCAATAAAGTAATGGGATCAATGATCATACCACTTTCACTGCGCTTAACTTTACGTACTTGCTCAGCTTGTCTTTCGATGCTCATGTTTTTGTGCAGAATACCTAGGCCACCTTCTCTTGCCAATGCAATAGCCAAATTGGCTTCAGTAACGGTGTCCATTGCAGCAGAAAGGATGGGAACATTAATGATGATATCCTTGGTTAAATGCGTGCTAATATTTACGTCTCTGGGTAAAATATCGCTGTATGCGGGCATTAAAAGTACATCGTCAAATGTAAGGCCTTCGCCAAATAATCTGGAGGAGTTGCTACCGTTGGTAGCGCTTTTGAGATTTGTTGCCATGTGCAAAGATAGTAGAAGGGCTAAATTCCATCCAAAATTATTTCTGTTAACTTCGTGCGTAATTATAGCAAGCAGTTAGCATGGAACCCCAATTAATGAATCCCAATCATCGTTTTTTCACTTTTCAATTTGGGTTACTCTGCGTTAGTAATTTCTTGTTTTCGGCCAGTTTTAATATGATGATTCCAGAATTGCCCGGCTACTTAACTAAAATTGGGGGAGCCGAATACAAGGGATTGATTATTGCTTTATTTACGCTAATGGCTGGTATATCTAGGCCCTTTAGCGGAAAATTGACCGATACCATTGGTCGGGTTCCAGTGATGGTGTTTGGTTCATTGGTATGTGTGGTTTGTAGTTTATTATATCCAGTACTTACTTCGGTGGCAGGATTTTTATTGTTGCGATTTGTGCATGGGTTTTCTACTGGGTTTAAACCAACTGCAACAGCTGCTTATGGAGCCGATGTGGTGCATGAATCTAGAAGGGGAGAAGCCATGGGCGCATTGGCCATTGGGTACACCATTGGGGCATCTGCAGGTCCGATGTTGGGCAGTTATTTAGTGGATTATTACAGCTATGATACCATGTTTTATGTTTCGGCTTTTTTAGCACTGGGTTCAGTCATTATCTTATACAATGTAAAAGAAACCTTACCCAATGCAACTCGTTTTAAAGCTGGTCATTTAAAAATTAACCGAACAGAAATATTTGATGCATCGGCTATACGTCCCGCCTTAATTACTTTGCTGCTTTGTTTTTCTATCGGCACCATATTAACCATTGCACCTGATTTTAGTGAGCACTTGGGCTTGCATAACAAAGGAATATTTTTTGCCTTCTTTACGGTTGCCTCTTTATTTATTCGATTTGTTGCAGGAAAAATTTCCGACAAATATGGAAGGGTCCCCGTATTAATTGGATCCACAGCAGTGTTGGTGGTGGCAATGATTATTTTGTCTTTATCTCATTCCGTAACCATGATGTTGGTAGGTGCTGTTTTATATGGGTTAAGTTGGGGAATCAATAGCCCTGTAATTACTGCATGGACCGTAGATTTATGTGAGCCCGCTAACAGGGGCAAAGCCATCGCGTCCATGTATATTTCTTTAGAAGTGGGCATTGGAACCGGTGCACTTTTTTCGGGATGGATTTATCATAACGAGTCTAGTCAATTTGTATATGCTTTTTTAACACCGGGCATTTTGGCTTTTATTGCTTGTGCTTTATTGATTAGGTGGAATAAAAAGCGGGCATTAGCGTAAAAGATTCTCCTGGTAATACTTGAATGATTTGTTGTAATTCTAATTGTAAAAGCAAACCAGATAAACTACCAATACCCAATCCTGTCAATTGCAACAATTCATCCATCGAAAAAATTTCTTGCTGTTTCATTAAATGAATCAGTGCTTTTTTTTCAGGGGATAATACAGGAACAGTATTTACCCAATTTAATTGTTGCAACAATTCGTTGGGGTTGGTATAAATAGCCGCTTTATTTTCTTGAATTAATTTTAAGCAACCCCTGCTTCTTTGATCGGTTATTTTACCTGGCACAGCAATGACTTCACGATGGTATTGCGAAGCAAAATCTGCTGTAATGATGCTGCCTCCTTTTAAAGCAGTTTCAACTACCAAAGTAGCATCGGCCATACCTGCAACCACTCTATTGCGTTTAGGAAAATTGTATTTCTCTGGGATGGTTTTACAATTAAATTCAGTTAAGAGCCCACCATGTTGCAACATTTGTTTGGCCAATATTTTATTGGGAGGAGGATAAATTTCATCAAGACCGTGCGCCAAAACACCAACGGTATTTAATCCATTTACCAATGCAGTCTGATGCGCAATCGTATCAATGCCTAATGCAAGCCCACTTACAATTAATACATCTTTTGGCATGTTCTTTAAGCAGTCTTCAATAATATAATGACCATATTGCGTGGGCATTCTAGTACCTACAATACTGAGAATTTTACTCGCATTTAAATTGGCTGTTCCTTTGTAATATAATAGGGTGGGGGCGTCGGGGCATTCCAATAATTTTTGTGGATAGTTGGCATCGGTAATAAACAAGGGAGTGATCTGGTGTTTTTGAATAAATGCATATTCAGCATCTACCTGTGATGGATTATTCCATTGTAAAATTTCATTGACTATTTTTTCTCCAATACCTTTTACTTGAAGCAAATCTTTTTTACTGGCATTAAAAACATTTTTTGACAATGTAAACTCTTCTAACAAAGCCCTTCTAGTAATAGGACCAATGGTTGGAATAAATGTAAGGGCTATATTGTACCAGCAATCAGACTGCATAAAATGCTTTTGTGAAAGCTAGTATTTTGCTGGCGCGATTAGAGCCGTATAAATACTTAAAGTCCGGTTATTTCCACGGAAGTTCTTCTGTTTTTGGCCCTTCCTTCTGGGGTATCATTGGAAGCAATGGGTTTACTGCTGCCAAAGCCTTGATGGCTTAATCTGTTTTTTTCAATCCCTTGCTCAATTAAATAATCTACAATGGATAAAGCCCTGTTCGCGGAGAGTTTTTTATTTTCTTCTTCTTTACCTGTATTGTCTGTATGGCCACTTATTTGAACCTGTATGGTATTGTTTTCTTTAAGCAGCGCAACCAATCTGTTTAATTCTACAGAAGCCATTTGAGGCAATACCGATGAATTAGAACTGAATTCAATATTCTTAAAAGTGAAAGAGGCATTGATGGTGATGGGTTGTAAGGCAATGTTTTTTACATATACACTGTCTGCTTCTTTATTGGCTAAAGAGTACAATTCAGTGAAAGGCAAATACCCCTTTCTGTTCACTGAAAAAGTATAATCACGACCAACAGGTAATGTGATAAAATACATTCCTGTTTCATCTGTTTGAATTTTCATCAACACCGATTGATCTTGGTTATTGATGAGTTCAACGGATGATGGCAATTTTTTTCCATTGCTTTTATCGGTCACCACTCCTTTTAAATACAAGGTTCTAATGGGTCTGATATTATTGCGTAATGCAAATCGATACAAATCTAGTTCTCCTTTTCCCTCTGCGCGGTCACTAGCATAATAAGCAGTAAGCCCATCTGCAGAAACAGCTAAGCTCCCCTCATTCTCAATGGTATTAATGGGATAGCCTAAATTTTCAGGGATACCCCATTGCCCCAAATTATTTTTTCTTAAGATAAATAAATCTGTTCCACCATAGCCAGGATGCCCATCCGAAGTAAAATACAAAGTTTGATTGTCTGCGTGAATAAAAGGAGCTTGGTCGTCCCCAGCTGTATTAATTTGTGGACCCATATTTTTAGCAGGGGTCCATTTTCCATTTGGCATTCTTTCACTATAATACAAGTCTCTTCCACCAAAACCACCCGGTCTACTGCTGCTGAAATATAGGGTTCTTTTGTCAGGACTTAATGTAGGCGCACTTTCCCAAAACTCCGTATTAATGGCAGGGCCTAAATTCTCTGGGTCACTCCATCCTTGTGGTGTAGCATAAGCAATGTATAAATCAAAATTATCGTACCCTCTTTCAGCAAACCTTCCTGCAAATAACATCCATTCGCCATCTTGAGAAACAGTAATGGCGCCTTTTTGCGGCTCTTGATTAATTTCACCACCAATGGGTACTGCTTTAGAAAACTGTTTAGTAACAATCGTGCTTGAATAAAAATCTTCGCGCATATATTTTCCTCTTCGGGTAAATACCAATAAACTATCGGTAACGGTAACAGAAGGATAATATTCAGAAAAAGCAGAGTTCACACTATCACCTAAATTTTCTGGAGCAAAATAATAGGTAGACAGTTCTTTGTTTTTAGCGGCGTAGTCCAATGCAAATTGATAGGTTTTTTTTCTGTAAGCCGCACTTCTAATACTCTTATCGTTCAAGTTGGGGTTTTCTAAAAACTGATTCACCGCATTTAAAGCCCCTTCAAAGTTTCCGTTGCCAGCAAGATTGATTGAATAAGGCAAATAATAAGGTTTAAAATAATCAGGATCTTTTGCCTTACCCAGTTCATACATTTGTACCGAACGCTTGTATTGCTTTAATTCTCCAAACACACCTGCAAGAGATAGATAAGCATCAACAAAATTGGTATCTGTTTTTATACATTCTAAAAGCAAGGGTACTGCTTGTTTGTAATCGTCTTCTCTTAATAATTCAATGGCTTTATTGTATTGGACCAATGCTTTTTTGTTCACCTTTTCTGGATCATACTGCTGCGCATTTAAATGGGATAAGCCAAAGAATGCAATTAGAAATAACAAAGCCTTTTTCATTGGCAACAAGTTCGTAAAAATAACAACCCATTGTTGTTAAAAATATCCTACAAAAAACCCGGCACTAGGCCGGGTTAGATAAAGGATTTTAAAATGGTAGGGTGTTAGAATGTTTTGGTTCCATTAGGTTGAAAACTATAACGGAAAGTATAATAACGTTGTGTAGTTAATTTAATTGCATCCGATGCAGTTGTAGCAGGGGTAGTTCCACCTTTGTAGTAGTTCAAAATTTCTACTTTGGCATATTTACCAGAAGCAGTTCTTACTACCAACACACGACCAGGTATAGGGGTTACCAATTGATTGATGCCATCATAAACATACCAACCTCTATTGCTACCTGTTGTAATAGCAAAAGCAGAAGGCGCATTGTCTATTCTAAAACTAGAGTCTGCAGGAATGGTTTTTAAATCATTGAATAAGCCAACAAATACAAATGCACCTGCGCCACCTGGTCCGCTGTTTCCGCTATTGGTTGCAATGGTGGTTCCTTTAAATGCAAGGTCCCACTTGTTGCTTGCGCTGTCTGAAGCTGGAACAATTTTATTGGTTTCTAAACTGTAAAAAGTGTAACGACCTGCACCATAAGGGAATCCACCTGTTGGAGGTGCTCCAGGTGTAATGCCAATAATGGTATCGGCAGGAACGTCTCTCACTGTAATGGTTTCTACTACTGCGCTGGTGCCACTGTTGTCGTCTTTTGAACAGGCAACAACACTTACTGCAATGCCTAACACTAAAATCATCTGTTTCATCTTGCTCATTATTTAGGGTTTTTATTTAAAAAATTATAGGAAACACTTAGGTAAAAAGTTCTGCCAGGTAAATTGGGCAAATTCAATACATCGGTATAATTCAATAGGTTGTCAATGCCAGCTTGTACAGCAACTCCGTTAGTAAAACCTTTTCCTGCTGCCATATTTAATTGAATATATCCTTTAGCAAAAGCATCGTTGGTATTGAATATTCCATTTCCATCGGTGTCGGTAGTAGCCCAACGGCTTCTATACAAAGCACGCGCATTGGCAAAAAATTGTTGGTGATCGTACTGCAATTTTATATTGGCCATATGCTTGCTGCGATTGGGTAAACCCACGTATTCACTTTGGCTCATTTTTCTACTAAAACCATTTTGATCTCTCGTAAACACTTTGCCTTCATTAATGGCATTAATTTCAGCTTGATCACCTGTTAATAAAAATTGATATCCTGCAGATAGTCCCCATTTTTGGTTGTATTGGTATTTGATATCTGTTTCAATTCCTTGAGTGAATGCATTTTTTACATTGAGGTAACTGAAAATTTGCGCTCCCCCGGTTTTGTATGCAACCAATCTGCTGTCAATTAAATTTTCAATATTGTTTCTAAAAATATTGGCAGTAATTAACCACTGTTCATTTTGATAACTGGCACCTAAATTAAATCCAGTAGAAAACTCTGGTTGTAAATTACTGAGTTGATAAAACGATGGTTCTAAACTGCTGATTTGACCAATTCTGTTCAATTCGTTGATGATTTTTTGGGCTTCCACCGAACCAAATACGCTGTAGCTACCTGCAGCGGTATTGGTAAAATTTAAATAGAGTTGTCTAAAGTCGGGCGCTTTGAAACCCCTGCCAATGCTGGCTTTCAGCGAAATGTTTTTATTGAGTTTGTATTGTGCTGCCAATTTAGGACTAAAAGCTGCAGCAAATAATTCATTGTGATCATAACGCGCACCACCAACAAATGTAAGTTTATTCAACGCCTTCCATTCCGATTGAAGATAAACGTATCCAATGCGATTGGTTTTAATGCTGGTGCTATTATCGTAGCGAGTACTGTTGGCCGTTTCGTGAATATAACCACCACCAATATTGAATTCCAATTGTTTGTTTAAATGGATATCCGTTTGGTTTTCTATTCTTGCAAATTGTTGTTTAAATACGTCCAAATAGGGCACTCCATTGTCTGAAGTCAGTTCTTGTGAAGAATGAAATTGTGTGCCATATAATCGAGTGGTATTTTTTACTTGTTCATTCAATTTATGTGCTAATTGAAGGGTAACATTGAGGTCTTCATTTTTTTCTACACCAATGGAATTGATTGAATTACCATTGTTGATGACCGTGATATTATTTTTGATTGTTTCGCTATTGTGCCTAAAATTTAAACTGAGGTTGGTGCGCTCACTCAAACGATATCCAAGATTATGTTGTTGCGTAAATCTTTCAATGGGTGCCACACTTCTTTCTCTGCTGTTAGGTCTTATGCTAAATCCATCTGTTCTATAAAAATTACCAAAACCTTGGTAGTTGATTTTATTGGTTCTGATAGAACCCTTTAAACTCAAATCAGCAGTATTGTACGTGCCATAACGTGCACTTATTCCAAGTGTGTTTTTTCTAGACTTATCGGTGATGATATTAATTACCCCCGCCATGGCTTCACTGCCATATAAGCTAGAAGAAGGGCCTCTCACAATTTCAATTTGTTTGATATTGCCAACTGTGATGCGTTTTAAATCTAGTACCCCGCTGGTTCTACCAATCAGTGGCTCTCCATCAATCAGAATAAGGGTATAATCTGGATTAAGTCCTTGCATGCTTACACCTGTACCAAAGCCATTGGTCATGAATAATCCTGTTTGCTCCGATAAAATATCTGATAAGCGTAAAGACCCTGCTTGTTGAATGTTTTTTTGAGAGATAATTTGAACGGGCACTGCAATATTGCTCAGTACTCTTTCTGTTTTAGTGGCAGTAAAAACCGTGATGGCACCATTACCCAATAAGGTATCTTGCTGTTGACCAAAAAGAGTTGAAAATAAGAAACTCGAAACAGTTGAAAGCAAAATCCACTTCTTCATACCCACCTATTGTGAGTGCAAAATTGGGGTATCAAAAAAGGTTAATTGTCATCAAACTGTAGAACCCCTTTCAACAAAATCTTTTTTACATTTAAATGACAAAGCAGCAAAAGCAATTAAGGAATATTCAAGTACTTGTGAACCTGTAAACTCAGCCTCCACTGCGGGTTTGCTTGAATATAGTCTAAAATAAGCGGAGTCATTTCAGCGGCTTTGTCCCACTCAGGTTGAAGAAATAATTTGCAAGAAGGATTCACCAATGCGGCATATTTTTCGGCCCATTCAAAATCGTGTTTATTAAACACCACTACTTTTAATTCATGGGCTTTCACAATCACTTCATCTAAGGGGGCTTTAAATTTTTTAGGAGACAAACAAATCCAGTCCCAATGCCCACTTAAAGGCGATGAACCTGAAGTTTCAATATTGGTTTCAAAACCAGCAGCATGCAATGCATTGGTTAATGCGTCTAATTGATGTAGCAAGGGTTCTCCACCAGTTACAACAGCCAATCTGCCAGGATGAGAAACCGCTTTTGAAACAATTTCATCAATGGATACCAAGGGATGTTTGGTAACGTCCCAACTGTCTTTTACATCGCACCATACACAACCCACGTCGCAACCACCCAGCCGAATAAAATAAGCAGCTCGGCCTTGGTGCGCCCCTTCACCCTGAAGCGTATAAAAAGCTTCCATGACCGGTAAGGCTAAACTCTTGTCTTCAGCAACCCGCATTATCCTCTGTTGTTTTGGTAAGCCTGTAAAGTATTTTTAAGTAACCCTGCAATGGTCATCAACCCAACACCGCCTGGAACCGGCGTGATGGCACTTGCTTTGGGTGCAACATCTTGGTAAAGCACATCTCCCTTTATTCTAAAACCTTTTTTAGCAGAAGCATCATCCACACGGGTAATACCCACGTCTATAATAACTGCTCCATCTTTAACCATATCGGCTGTAACAAATTCAGGTTTGCCTAAAGCGGCAACAACGATATCAGCTTGCAAGCAAAGCGCTGTTAAGTTTGGCGTATGAGAATGACAAAGGGTAACCGTGCAATTTCCCTGGGGGATATTACTACTTAATAGTATGCTCATAGGGCGTCCTACTATATTACTTCTACCAATCACTACCGCATGTTTTCCTTTGGTATTGATATTATAATGAGCCAATAGTAGTAAAATACCATAAGGGGTTGCCGGAATAAAAGTAGGAAGGCCTTGAACCAATCTTCCAATATTACTCGGATGAAATCCATCCACATCCTTTTTAGGATCAATGGTCTCTATCACTTTTTCTTCACTAATATGCTTGGGCAAGGGCAATTGAACCAATATACCATCAATACTAGGGTTATTATTCAGCGATTGGATGGTTTCTAATAATACAGATTCAGTTGTATCTACCGGCAGGCGGATCAAAGTTGACTCAAAACCAGTCTCTTCACAGTTTTTTACTTTACTGGCCACATAGGTTTCACTGGCGCCATTGTTTCCAACCAAAATAGCCGCAAGATGTGGGGCAGGCTTCCCTTTTTTCACCAATTCGGCAGTTTCTGCCTTTAAAACTTCTTTTACAGCGGCCGCAGCCAGCTTGCCATCTAGTACTAACATGGTACAAAATTACCACAAATAAGGCTGAATGGTCAAAAAATAGCTTTGTGGAGGCAAATTATTAGATATTAATTTAAAGATAATTTATATAGACGGTAGTATTAGAAAATTTCCTACATTAGCGTTATTGTTAAAATCTTTAACAATTTTTGTAAAACTAAAACTTAACACATGAGAAAAAGTCTGACACTGTTGGCGTTTGCGTTGTTGTGTACAATAGCAACCTTCGCTCAAACAGTCCTCGTGCAGGGGCAGGTGACCGATGATAGAGGTCCCGTGCCTAACGCAACCGTGCAGGAAAAAGGCACAAAAAACATCACTCGTGCCGATGAGCTGGGTAAATTCAGCTTTAAAGTGAAGCAGGGAGCATTAGTTGTAGTAACTGCCGTAGGCCACGCGCCCTTCGAATTTGCCGCAACTACTGGATACCAAAATGTTAAAATAACCACTTTGGCTGGTGAGCTAGAGGAAGTATTTGTAACAAGTGCATTCGGTGTAAAAAAATCACAGAGAACAACTCCTTTCAGTTCTCAAGTAATTAACGACGAGAAGTTGAATGTAATTCGTCAGCCAAACTTGAACAACGCGTTAGCTGGTAAAGTTGCTGGGGTACAATTCAGAGGTCAATCTTCTGCTAAATTGAACGATCAGGGTTTCCTACGTATCAGAGGTGGTGGATCTTTGGGTGATCAAGGTGCAATCTATATTGTTGATGGTACCATTACTAACTCATTTGATATTAACCCTGATGATGTAGAAGATATCACCGTTTTAAAAGGTGCGAACGCTACTGCATTATTTGGTAGCCGCGCTGGTAACGGTGCTATTGTTGTTACTACCAAAAAAGGTAGAGCAGGAAAAGGCATTGGTGTTGAAGTAAACCAGTCTACTACATTTGACAAAGCTGCTTTCATGCCGAACTACCAAAATGAATATGGTGGTGGAGATGGTGGTTGGTTAACTTTCGCATACAACCCAACTATGCCAGCAGAATGGCAAGCATTAAATGGTAAGCGTTACCGCGATTTTACCGATGATGCTTCATGGGGACCAAAAATTGATGGTTCTGAGTATATTCCATGGTATGCATTTATTCCAGGTCATTCTAGATCAGGAAAAACAGCCAGCTTTACTCCTCAACCAAACAATGCAAGAGATTTCTGGAACACTGGTGTTACTGCTAATACCAACGTGAGTTTCTCTCAAAGCAATGGCGCTGGTCAAAGCTTAAGGGTTTCTTATACCAACCAGAACATCAAGGGTATGTTGCCTAATACCAAGTCTTTAAGACATAACTTGAATGCTAACTTCTCTATGGATTTGGGAAGCATTTTCACAATTGGTGCTAACTTAACTTATACCAATCAATTAATTTCTGGTGAATTCAACGATGGATATTCTAATAATTCATCTGGTAACTTTAGCCAGTGGTTCCACAGAGATTTAGATATTAATATCTTAAAAGAATTGTCTGGTATCAGAACTCCAATAGGAACTATTCCTTCTTGGAACTTCCGCAGAAACCCAGGTTCATGGAGTGCAGCTGCACCACAGAACAGTGTTTGGGCAGGTAACTACTGGTACAATCCTTATTCATATTTCGAAAACATTCAGCGTAACCAACGCAGAGATCGTTTATATGGCGATGTTAACTTAACTGTTAAGTTTTCTAAAAACTTGAAGTTCAAGGGTAGCATCCGTAAAGATCAGTTCAACGGTAACGTAGAGAATATTGATCCTAATATTCTTCAGTCATCAGGTGGACAAACCGGTGTATTAGCATCTTATGCTACAAGTAACACCGTAAACAATGAGTGGAACTTTGAAGGTATCCTTTCTTACAACAATACTTTCGGAGATTTTATAGTATCAGCTAACGTAGGTGCGAACCGTTTGAATATTCGCAACAGAGCAGTAGCTATGAATACCAACCAAGGACTAAACGTTCCTGGTTTATACGCGATAGCGAACTCTAAAGCGGTACCTTCTATTTCAAATTCTAGATCTGACCAACAAGCAAATTCATTGTTTGTATTTGGTGATGTAGAATACAAGAAGTTCTTAAGCTTAACATATGCTGTACGTAACGACTGGTTCTCAACTTTACCTAGTTCAAATAATTCATTGTTGTCTCCATCAGTTGGTGGTGCATTTGTATTCTCTGAGTTTACTAAGAGTGCATTGCCTTGGTTAAACTTTGGTAAAGCATTTGCATCATGGGGTAAGAAGCCTAAGACTTTGAATCCTTATGCATTAAACTTGAACTATTCAGTTAACCCATTATTATGGGGTACTAACTTCTTAATGGGAACTCCTGATGGATCTCCTGATGCTAACTTACGTGGTGCATTAACTACCACTTGGGAAGCAGGTTTAGATTTGCGATTTGCAAAGAACAAGGTTCGTATGAATCTTACCTATTATAACGAGAACAACAGAGACGAGCCTTTGGGTGTAACTGTTTCTGGCGTTTCAGGATTTACTTCTCAAACCATCAATGCTGCATGGGTTAGCCGTTCTGGTCTTGAATTGGAATTGGGTGTAGATCTAATGAAGAAGAAAAACTTTAACTGGACAGTTAATACCACTGTTGCTTACTTATTAGACAATAAAGTAAGAGCGTTGGCTCCAGGTTTAACCAGCTATACTTTAGCAGGTGGTTCTTTCGGAACTCGTTTTGCACGTGCTTTCCATTTTGTGGGTGAGCAGTGGGGTATGTTAAGAGGTGGTGGTATCAAGCGTAATGCAGATGGCCAACCATTAATTACTACCAATGGATTTAGCGGTGGTTTAGGTTGGTATCAAAATGATGCAACCAAAGATTGGGGTTCAGTTGTTCCTAAGTTAACTGGAGGTTTACAAAACTTCTTTAGCTATAAGAACTTCAATGTTGGTTTAACTTTTGACTATCAGTTTGGTGGACGTTTCTTCTCTCTATCTGAGCAGTGGGGAACTTTCTCTGGATTGTTAGACAATACAGCAGGATTAAACGAAAAGGGCAATCCAAAGCGTGATCCTGTTTCTGCAGGCGGTGGTGTTCGTGTAACTGGCGTTGATGCTAGAGACGGAAGAACTCCAGTTGATGTTTACATAGATGCTTATGATTATTTCCACCAGTTTTACTACCAGCAAATTGCTGAACCATTTGTTCACAAATTGTCTTATGCTAAATTGCGTGAGTTAAGCATTGGTTACTCTATCCCAACTCAAAAACTAGGGAAGTTTGGTAAATCTATTCAAGGTGCTTCAGTTGCTTTAACTGGTCGTAACTTATTCTTCATCTTCAGAGACTCTAAGAACTTTGATCCATCTGAAATCAGTGGAGTACAAGGAGAAGATGGTCAAATGCCAGGTGCTAGAACAATTGGATTTAATGTTAAGGTAACATTCTAAAACCCTAAAACAATTATCATGAAAAGTATGAATATTAAAAAAGCTGTGCTGTCGTTAGGGGTTTGTGCCACACTAATGGTAGGTTGTAGCAAGGGCATTAATGAATTCGGTGATATTAACCGAAATCCAAATGCAACAACCATTCCTATTACTTCAGCCTTATTAACCAACGTACTAGCCGGTATTGGCGGTAACGTTTGGGGAAATGGTATCAACACTACTGCAGGATTATATGCGCAGTATATGTCTGAAACCCAGTACACCGATATCTCTCGCTATGCAACCCAAACCCTTAACTGGGATGGTTTTTATGCAGGAGCTTTGTACGATTTACAAAATATCATCAATACCAATAGTGATCCTGGTACTGCAGCAGCTGCTGCTGAATTTGGTGCAAACGCGAATCAAATTGCGATTGCTAGAATTTTAAAGGCTTACTATTTTTCTGTATTAACAGATGCATGGGGAGATATTCCTTATTCTCAAGCTTTGAAAGGTAATGGTACCATTCCTTATGATAAGCAAGAGACCATTTATCCAGCTTTGATTGCTGAGTTAAAAGCGGCTAATGCGCAATTTACAACTGGTACAGCAGTACAAGGAGATATCATGTATGCAGGTAATACTACCAAATGGAAGAAGTTTGCTAATTCATTAATTGCAACACTTTCATTACGTATGTCTAAAGCAAACCCAACTTTGGGTAAAGCAGAATTTGCTGCTGCTGTTGCTGGTGGTGTAATTGATGCTAATGCGGATAATGCTACCATCACTTATCCTGGTGGAAACTACAATAATCCAGTTTATGCTTATTATGTAATTACTCAGCGTTTTGACTATGCAGTTAGTGCAACTGTAGCAGACAAATTAACTGCTTTGGGCGATCCTCGTATTGATAAGTTTGGTAATAATCCAAAAGGTTTCCCTTATGGATTAACCAGAGCTGATGCATTGGCTTGGCAAACTACCAATCCAAGTTTTGGATTCTTATTAGGCTATACTGCAACACCTCAAACCATGCCGTTGAGCTTAATTTCTGCTGGTCAAATGTTTTTGGCAAGAGCAGAAGGAGCTAAATTAGGATGGACTACAGAAAATGCAACAACCATGTACAACAATGGAGTGACTGCAGAAATGAACAGATGGGGTATTACCAATGCAGGAGCAATTTCTGCTTACTTAGCACAACCTTCAGTTGCTTTAACTGGAACTGCAGCAGACAATGCTAAAATTGGTGAGCAGCGTTGGTTAGCTCATTATCCTGATGGTTTACAAGGATGGTCTGAGTGGAGAAGAACTGGATTCCCTGCTTTAACTCCTGCACCTGGTGCTGGAAAAGCAATTCCAAGAAGAATTCCTTACGGACCAAACGAACCTTTATATAACCCAACCAATTATGCCGCAGCTGCAGCGTTGTTTAATAGCAACTCTCAGGATGCTAAAATGTGGTGGGATAAATAGTTAGTTTTTCATTCTCAGTT
>JAGOGG010000180.1 GCA_017996795.1 Sediminibacterium sp.
AGTAATACCTATGCTCGAATGGGAGATTTTTTAAAAAATAAATGCAAAGGATACACCGGTTATATTTTTACAGGAAATTTAGATTTGGCCAAAAAGATAAGGCTAAAGCCTAGTAGAAGAATAGAATTCTATAATGCTACGATTGATTGTAGGCTTTTAGAGTACGAGTTGTACGCTGGCACCAAAAGAGTTTTGTAAATTAAATACAATAGATTTGCTGAAAAATTAGGGCTAATCCCTCTTTACCGTTAATATTTATGAGAAGAATCGCTAGTTACAGAAAATTATTAGGAGTGGATGAAACCGCTGAATTAAAGACATTGAAATCAGTTTATAGAAACTTAATGAAGGAATGGCATCCCGACAAATTCAATGATGACCATGCTTTAAAAATTGAAGCCGAAGAAAAAAGCAAAAAAATAATTGAAGCATACCATTTTTTGGTAAGTATAGCATCAGAAACCATTACTCAAACACTACCAGAATATACCGAAACAATTACCAATTCGGTAATTGAAGACTTTGAATACAAATCCGAAATTCTTACAATTCGTTTTGAAGATGGTAATGAATACGAATATTATGGTGTCCCTAAAGGGATTTATGTAAAGTTAGTAAATGCAGATACTCCTGGAAGATTTGCAAGAAGACATATTTTCAACAATTATTTGTACAGAAGCACTTCTAAACAAGTAGCATCAGCTTAACACTATTTCAGCTTAAAAGACATTAAAAAACCCTACAATTGATAAAATTGTAGGGTTTTTTGATATTTTGAAACAATGTGATCCGGATTGGATTCGAACCAATGACCTACTGCTTAGAAGGCAGTTGCTCTATCCAGCTGAGCTACCGAACCTTTATTGGAGGTGCAAAATAAAGGATTTTTTTTACTAAATCAAACATGCTGGTAAAATGGTGAGATAAATATTAAAACAGTTTACTTTGCATTAAACGATTGCCTTCATGAGCTATAATTATTTGCCACTAGATAGCAAGCCATTGCAGTTTCAACAAATCAAGCATTTATTAGATTATAACCAATTGGTTTCTATCACTTTTGATGCCCATGAAAAAATCATGACCTGCAGAGCATTTTTAGACCAAAAAATGAAAGAAACAGGCAAAATGTATTATGGTGTAAATACTGGATTTGGATTTCTACAAAATGTACAAATCAGCCATGATCAAATAGAGCAATTACAATATAACTTGATTGTTTCGCATTCATGTGGATTGGGAGAAGAAGTGCCAAAAGATATCATTAAACTCATGATGATGCTCAAAATTAAGCAGTTGAGTTATGGTCATAGTGGCGTTCAGATTAATACAGTCATACGTTTAATGGATATGTATAACCAAGATATCTTACCTGTTATTTATACCCAAGGTTCTTTAGGAGCTTCTGGTGATTTAGCCCCGCTTAGTCATTTGAGTTTGCCACTGCTTGGATTAGGCGAAGTGTATTATCAGGGAAAAAAATGGCCAGCAAAAGAGGTATTAAAAATAATGAATTGGGAACCTATTCATTTGCAAAGTAAAGAAGGGCTTGCTTTAATTAATGGTACCCAATTTATGAATGCCTATGGATTGTATTGCTTGAAAAAAGCTGAACAATTATTAAAGATGGCAGATTTAATTGCAGCTTTATCCATTGAGGCATTTGATTGTTTGTTAGAACCCTATCACCCAGCAATTCATCAAATTAGAGGGCATCAAGGGCAAATCGATACAGCTGCAGCACTACGTTGTTTTTTAGCTGGTAGTGAAATAGCCCAGCAACCGAAAAAACAAGTGCAAGACCCTTACTCATTCCGGTGTATACCACAAGTGCATGGTGCCAGCAAAGATGCTTTTAAGCATGTACTCAAGATATTTATGCAAGAAGTGAATTCGGTTACAGATAACCCCAACATTTTTCCAGATGAAGATTTAATTGTTAGTGGAGGAAATTTTCATGGCCAACCATTGGCCATCAACTTAGATTACCTATGTATAGCCATGAGTGAAATTGCTAGTATTTCAGAAAGAAGAACTTACCAATTAATTTCAGGCCAAAGAGGATTACCCATGTTCTTGGTTAAAAATGCAGGATTAAATTCTGGTTTCATGATACCACAATACACTGCAGCAGGTATTGTAAGTGAAAATAAGCAATTATGTACCCCAGCCTCTGTAGACAGCATTTCGAGCAGCAACAACCAAGAAGACCATGTTAGTATGGGGGCTAACGCGGCAACAAAGTGCTATAGATTAATGCAAAATGTAGAAAAAGTTTTAGGAATAGAGCTATTAACTGCTGCGCAAGCGTTTGATTTTAGAAGGCCTGCAAAAACCTCCTTGGTATTAGAAACATTGATGACGCAGTTCAGAAAACAAGTGCCTTTTAATGATGCAGACAGAATTTTACATACTGACATGATAAATTCAATTAATTTTATCGCGGATTATACATTAAACAGTCCAACTGAACAATGAAAAAATTAACCTTATCCTTTTTGTTATTAGTAGTTACCGTTGCAGTTCATGCACAAAATATTGCACAGAAACTATCTGACAAAGTAACAGTGCAATTCCCCACTAAACCCTCTGAAAAAACAATGAATGGGGCTACTATTTTTTATGCAAAGGATAAAGATACTAGCAAAGGGTTTGGTGCATTAGTATTCGATTTAAGCGGAATGGGACTTTCAGGTGACCCTATTGAAATGATGGGCGATTCTTTTTGGGATCAGTTAAAAGCTGGCATGAGCAGTCAGATGGCGGGTGCAAGTATTAGCAAAGACCTTATCACTAAGTTTAAGGAAAAAAATAGCCTATACGTGGAAATTGATGGAGCTAACTCATCAGATGATAATTTGAAAGGTAAAAAAGCATTTGGTTATATCTTTTTTATTGGCCCAGTTCTACACCAGGTACTATTTTATTCAACCAATCCATCAGCAAAAGCGGCAGACGGACAGGCTTTTTTTGACAATGTAGAAATTGGTAAATAATCCAACAAATTAATAGGGAATGAGCAGCGAAGAGAAAAGTTTGAATTTCATTGAAGAGATTATTGAAGCAGATTTGGCAAGTGGGAAACACAATAGTATTACTACTCGATTTCCTCCAGAGCCCAATGGTTATTTACATATTGGGCATGCCAAGAGTATTGTCCTAAATTTTGGCTTAGCTAAAAAATATGGTGGTTCAACCAATCTTCGGTTTGATGATACCAACCCGGTTACAGAAGATACTGAGTACGTAGAAAGCATCAAAAATGATGTAAAGTGGTTAGGCTTTGAGTGGGCCAATGAATTATATGCTTCTGATTATTTTGATCAGTTGTATGCAATGGCATTAAAACTGATTGATCTAGGTTTGGCTTATGTAGACGATAGTACCAGTGAGGAGATTGCTGCTCAAAAAGGAACACCAACCACTCCTGGAAAACGAAACCAATACGCAGATCGGAGCCCTGCTGAAAACAGAACTTTATTTGAAGAAATGAAGGCTGGAAAGTATCCAGATGGATCAAAAGTAGTTAGAGCAAAAATAGATATGGAGTCTCCCAATATGTTGTTGAGAGATCCAATTATTTATAGAATCAAACATGCACACCATCACAGAACAGGAGACAAATGGTGCGTGTATCCAATGTATGATTTTGCACACGGACAAAGCGATTCAATAGAAGAAATTACGCATTCTATCTGTACTTTAGAATTTGTTCCGCATAGACCATTATACAATTGGTGTATTGAAAAATTAGCAACTTTTCCTTCTCAACAATATGAGTTTGCCCGTTTAAACATGACTTACACGGTTATGAGTAAACGTAAATTATTGCAATTGGTAAACGAACATATGGTGAATGGTTGGGACGACCCTAGAATGAGTACCATTAGTGGTATGAGAAGAAGGGGATACCCAGCTGCTGCTATTAGAGAATTTTGTGATAGAATTGGGGTAGCAAAAAGAGACAATTTAATTGATGTTGGGTTATTAGAGTTTTGTGTTAGAGAGGAATTGAATAAATCAGCGCTCAGAAGAATGGTCGTGTTTGATCCACTTAAAGTAATTATAACCAATTACGATAAAGTGAGCGAAGATTTGACTAGTGAGAATAATCCTGAAGACCCTAATGGAGGTGTTAGAACAGTTCCTTTTAGCAAAGAAATTTGGATAGAGAAGGACGACTTTATGGAAATTCCATCTAAGAAATATTTCCGTTTAGCACCAGGTCAAATGGTACGTTTAAAAAGTGCCTATATCATCAAATGCGAAGATGTTGTTAAAGATGAGGATGGAAATATAACTGCTGTGCATTGTACTTATATTCCAGAAAGCAGAAGCGGAAATGACACATCAGGAATTCATGTAAAAGGAACTTTGCATTGGGTGAGTGCTTCACATGCCATACATGCGGAAGTGAGATTGTATGATCGTTTATTTAA
>JAGOGG010000181.1 GCA_017996795.1 Sediminibacterium sp.
ATTTCTTAGTAGGAAATGTATTACCAGAAACAATGACTTTAAGAGGTGCTGAATTCACTAGAAATGGTGTGTATGGTGCGATTGTGGTTGGTTTAGTAGTAGGTACTTTAATGAGCATTATTACCGAGTATTATACCGCAATGGGTAAGCGTCCGGTAATGAGCATTATTCGCCAATCTGCTACAGGTCATGCTACCAATATCATTGGAGGTTTAGCGATTGGTATGGAAAGTACTTTCCTTCCAATTCTTGTTTTAGCGGGTGGTATTTATGGTTCATTCGAATGCGCTGGTTTATACGGAGTAGCAATAGCTGCTGCTGGCATGATGGCTACAACAGGTATGCAATTAGCAATTGACGCTTTTGGCCCTATTGCAGATAACGCAGGCGGTATTGCAGAAATGAGCGAATTACCTGGTGAAGTTCGTGAGAAGACCGATATTTTAGATGCAGTGGGTAATACAACTGCTGCAAGTGGTAAAGGTTTTGCCATTGCTTCTGCTGCATTAACTGCATTGGCTTTATTTGCAGCTTTTGTGGGCGTTGCTATGCCAAACAATCAACATATTGATATTTATAAAGCGGATGTTTTAGCAGCTTTATTTATTGGTGGAATGATACCGTTTATTTTCTCTTCACTCGCTATTAGAGCAGTAGGTGAAGCGGCGATGGCCATGGTAGAAGAAGTTCGCCGACAGTTCAGAACCATCCCCGGAATTATGGAAGGTACTGGTAAGCCTGAGTACGACAAGTGTGTGGCTATTTCAACTGAAGCTTCTTTAAAGAAAATGATGTTGCCTGGTGCCATCACCATTATCTCTCCTATTTTAATTGGGTTCTTATTAGGACCAGAAGCATTGGGTGGATTTTTAGCAGGTGCAACTGTAAGTGGTGTTTTAATGGGAATTTTCCAGAACAACGCAGGTGGTGCTTGGGACAATGCAAAGAAGTCTTTTGAGAAAGGGGTTGAAATTAATGGTGAAATGTATTACAAGAAATCAGAACCACATAAAGCTTCTGTAACTGGTGATACAGTAGGTGATCCATTTAAAGATACTTCTGGCCCTTCTATGAATATCTTAATCAAATTAATGTCTATCGTTTCATTGGTTATTGCGCCTACATTGGCTCATTTGCATCCAACTGGTGCTGCTGAAAACAAAATTGAAAAGAAGATTGAAATCAGGGTTACTGGCCAAGATACTGCTGCTATGAGTATGACTGTTCAGCCGAATGCAGATGGTTTAACTGGTTTAATTGAAGCATTGAAAACAGATGGTGTGATTGAGTCAGCTGAAAATGTTTCTATTAAAATTGAAGCAGGTAAATTGTTGATCAATGGTACTGCTGTAACCGATGATGTTTATAAGAAGTACGAGAAATTCTATATGAGTTTAAGCGATAAAGGCATTGAAATAAAAGCCTCAGAAATTAAAAAGTAAGAAAGGTATTAAATGTAAAAACCCCCGAAATTTCGGGGGTTTTTTTATAGCAAACAATCGAAAAAAATTACCACTTGTCTACTTCTTCAGTAGCAGTATCATTTACAATAGGCGCTTCACTAACTGTTGAAGCAGGAGCGGCGGCTGTATAAGCAGGCTCAGCAACTACTGGAGCAGCTTCGGTCTCAGCTACTAAATTAGATTCGCTATTTTCTGGTGTATAGTTTTCTCCTTCTCCGTCTCCTTCTGGATACTCATGATTAAATGCATCAAAATCGAAGTCGGGCATTAAATCTGTTTTCACAAAATCTACTGCTTCTCCTAATGCTTTAATGAATTTGTTGAAATCTTCTTTGTACAGAAAAATTTTGTGACGGTCATAACCATTGTTGTCGAAGCGTTTACGGCTTTCGGTAATGGTTAAAAAGTAATCATTGCCACGTGTTGCTCTTACATCAAAAAAGTAAGTTCTTCTCTTTCCTGCACGGATGCGAGTGCTGTACACACTCTCCATTTTTTTGTCGTTGTTCTCGTACGCCACAGTTTATTGATTTGGTTAACAGTTTGTTAATGGTTAAAAATAGGAGTTGTTTCCGAATTACCAAAAATTTCCACTAAATAATAAACAAATTGTTATGGCCTTTTTTTAACGTTGTAACGCTAAAATGATGATTCCCGATCGGTTTGAAGTTGTAGTTTATACAATTCGGCATAGTAGCCGTTTAAATTCATGAGATCCTCATGGGTACCTTGTTCTATGATGATTCCATCTTCTAAAACAATGATTTGATCAAATTTAAAACCAGCGAAAATTCTATGCGTTACAATTAGCGCAGTTTTGGCTTTCAAATATTCGTATAAATGACCAATGATATGTTTCTCTGTTTTGGCATCCACCGCACTTAAACAATCGTCAAATAAAACGATTTCAGGGGCTTTAATTAAAGCACGAGCGATGGATATTCTTTGTTTTTGCCCACCACTTAAAGTTACCCCTCGCTCTCCTATCAAGGTTTCGTATCCATTTTCAAAACCCATGATTTCTTCGTGAATACTAGCGCTTTTGGCAGCCTCTTGCACCCGCTCAATTGTAGTATGCTCACTAACTCCAAAGCGAATATTATTGGCTACTGTATCGCTAAATAAAAACACATCTTGTTGCACATAACTAATATTGCTTCTCAACTGTTTTAAGCTATATAATTGTAGTGGTTTTGATCCAATCGTAATGGTCCCTTGGTCGGGCTCATAAAAACGCAGTAGCAATTGTGCTAAAGTAGATTTTCCGCTGCCTGTTTTACCTAAAATCAAGACTTTCTCTCCTCTCGAAACGCTTAAATTCAATCCCTGTATGGCTTTGATGCCCGTATGCGGATAAGTAAAATTAACATGTTTAAATTCAATGGTACCTGAAACAGGCTCATCTTCTAAAACTGTTGGATGGTCTTGTATAGCAGGTTCAATTTGTAAAAATTCATTTAATCTTTTTTGAGAAGCTGCTGCACGTTGAATCATACTAGCCGTCCAACCAATGGCACTTACGGGAAACGTAAGCATATTGATATAGATGACAAACTCCACAATAGTACCCACTTTGGAAGGGTCTTCCATGGCTTGCATACCGCCAACAAATATGGTGATTAAGGTACTGATACCAATCATAAGTGCCATGCTCGGGAAATACAATGCTTCTACTTTTGCTAAACTGATTGCATTGGCTTTATACTGCTCACTATTGTGATTAAAGAATCCCAGCATGGCTTTTTCCTGTACAAATGATTTGATGACCCTAATGCCCGAATAAGACTCTTGGGCATTGGTTGTTAAATTGGATAAGTGTTGCTGTATGGATTCACTTTTTTTATTGATAATACTATTGACTTTGTATATGGTGATGGCTAATAGGGGGAGCGGCGCCAAGACCAATAAAGTCAGGTTCACATCTTTACTTAGCATGTTTACAATGCAAAACCCAATTAATGTGACTAGGTTAATTAAATACATAACAGCAGGACCAGTATACATTCTCACCCTACTTACGTCTTCTGAAATACGATTCATTAAATCGCCCGTACTATTCTGTTTATAAAAGCTGGTATTCAAGCGTTGGTATTGGTCGAATACCTGATTTTTCTGGTCAAACTCTATATGACGGCTCATTACAATAATGGTCTGTCTCATAAAAAACATCAGAATTCCTCTAACAATAGCTATGAAAAGGATACTCAAACTACAAATGGCAATCAACCAACCAAAGCTGAATTCATTCCCATTAATTAATTTTATGAAGCTGTTTACAAAGCCATCATTTGCGTTATAAGGCAATCCTGGCTTAGCTCCTGGTAGTTTTTGCTGTACTAAACTAATCACATAGCCAGTGATTTGTGGGGCTAAAACTGCAAAATAGTTAGAGGCAATAACAAAGAATATTCCTATAAAGAAACGCTTACGATACTTCCAGAAATAATGATTTAATGAGGCCAGTTCTTTCAATCCAAATAAAATTAGTTTGCAAATATAACCTTGTAATAAAATAAGTTTTGGATAAAAAAAATACAGCCCTTACTTTTGCCGCGGAGAGCTGGCAGAGTGGTCGATTGCGGCAGTCTTGAAAACTGTTGACTGTTACAGGTCCGGGGGTTCGAATCCCTCGCTCTCCGCCAAAACAAACAGATGTCCAGCCATTGGCTGGCATTTTTGTTTTAGGGAGCGAGCAAAGCTTGCTTTGCCGAGCGAACTAAATAAAAATGAAAGTGAGCGAAGCGAACGGACATCTGTTTGTTTTGAGCCACCCCCATTAAGGATCAGCGCAGCTAATCCCTTGAAAAGGGGGCGCAGCTAATCCCTTGGAAAGGGGGCGCAGCTAATCCCTTGAAAAGGGGGCGCAGCTAATCCCTTGAAAAGGGGGCGCAGCTAATCCCACCAACGGTGGGTCGCAGCTAATCCTCCATTCGTCTCCAATGTATTATATTGAC
>JAGOGG010000182.1 GCA_017996795.1 Sediminibacterium sp.
TCTTTTACAAAAACCTGATCCTGCTCTGTAAGAGGACCTCGATTATTTCCACTTAATCCAATTTTTTCTTTGAATAACTCTGCTTGCAATTTTTGAATGGCATCAGATAAACGCTTTGGCTCTATCGGTTTTAATAAATAGTCTAATGCATTTACTTCAAATGCTTTAATGGCATATTCATCGTAAGCTGTAGTAAATATTACTTTAGGCGCTTTCTCTACTTCGGCCAATAAGTCGAAGCCAGTTTTACCTGGCATTTGAATGTCTAGAAAAATTAGATCAGGGTTCAGAGTTTCAATTTTTTCGATACCCTCATCTACATTCGCTGCTTCATCTATCACTTCTATATCACCATGGTCTTGCAACAACTTCTTCAGTTCATTCCTTGCCAATCTTTCATCATCAATAATAATTGCCTTAATTGCCATAATTGCTAATTGTATTATTGTGTTTAAGCCGGTACACCTTGTACTGGCATAATTATTTTTGCTTCAACTATATTATTCTTTGTTGCTTCAATGGTAAAACTAGCTTTATCTCCAAACAATAACTTCAATCTGCTTCTTGTACTTTGCAAACCAAAACCTTCTGGGTCAGCAATTTCGGAAATTGTTCCTGAATTCTGTACAATCAATTCATGATGCGATTGCCTGAAATCGGATATGATTTTAATGGTTCCCCCTTCTTTGGCTTTACTAATACCATGCTTAATGGCATTTTCCACCAAAGTTTGTAACATCATAGGAGGTATGGGTTGATCTAAAGTGTCTTCATCAATATCATACTCAACCATTAATCGATCTTCAAAACGAATATGTTCTAAAGCCAAATAGTCTTTTACAATATTCAATTCCCTTTCAAAAGGAACCGTCTCCTGTTTCTCCGCCTGCATACTGCTTCTGAGCAAATTACTCAATTCAGTAATTGCTGTTCTGGCTCTTTCCGGGTTTTCATCTACTAATGCCCTGATGCTATTGAGTGCATTGAAAATAAAATGCGGGTTAATATGGCTTTTGATGGTTTTCAACTCCATTTCCTTCACCAAACTTTCCAGTTTGATTTTTTGAAACTCGGTTTTAGTACCCAATTCTATATAATGCCAGAGGTAATAAATAGACACCCAAACCAAAATCAAAGGAGAATCTGATACCAGGTTCACTAAAAACCGCTTGTCTACAGAAACCTTTGTTTTGGGGTTGTATAAATGCAGCCACTCCGCAATGGCAGAGTTGGTCAAGTTAAAAAGCACTAAAATCAACATTAATACCCCGGTAAACTGCACCCATTTTTTGGATAATTCTGGGGGAAGCAGGTGGAATAATTTAATTAATTCCCTTAATACATGGGTAAAAAATAAGCCAGATACAATAATTATCAATAGCTTGGGATAGAAGATGCTATTGATTTTACTGTCGAAAACAAAGGCAAAAAACACCATTGTTAACCCATACAGCAGCCAACCGCCTAGCTGGCACCACCAATATAGAATTGCTTTGCTTTTTGTTCTCATGACTTACAAAGCTAAATATAGCTAAGCCCTTGAAAAGGAACAAATTGGATTAAAGGCAAATTCAGCGGCTGGTTGGCTTAAAATAATGTAACAAAAGGCTGAACCTTCCTTTTTATCGGATGTTATTGTATTTTTACCACTAAATTAAGCAGTACATGGAGTTTGTTCCTGGCCCTTTACTCAAGAATATCAATAGCCCTGAAGACCTTAAAAAACTCAGCAGAGCACAATTACACCAAATTTGCGACGAATTAAGACAATATATCATAGATGTGGTGAGTGTTCATGGTGGGCATTTTGCCGCTAGCTTAGGAGTGGTAGAATTATCAGTAGCATTACATTATATCTATAATACGCCTTATGATCAATTGGTTTGGGATGTAGGCCACCAAGCATACGGGCATAAAATATTAACGGGAAGAAGAGATAATTTTCCTACCAACAGAAAATACAAAGGGTTAAGTGGTTTTCCTAAACGTTCAGAAAGTGAATACGACACATTTGGAGTAGGACACTCTTCTACTTCTATTTCAGCAGCACTAGGAATGGCCATTGCTGCAAAACAAAAAGGAGAGAACAGAAAATCGGTGGCCATCATTGGAGATGGATCTATGACGGCAGGTATGGCTTTTGAAGCAATGAACCATGCAGGAGTTGCAGATAGTGATGTACTGATTATTTTGAACGACAACTGTATGAGCATCGACCCCAATGTAGGTGCTTTAAAAGAATATTTAACCGATATCAGCACTTCGCCCACTTACAATAAAGTAAGAGATGAAATATGGAACCTAATGGGCAAACTGCCTGTGGGTAAAAATTTCAGCAGAGAAATGGCTTCAAAAATGGAAGCCAGCATCAAAGGGGTAGTGAACAAAAGCAGCAATTTATTTGAAGCATTGAAGCTGCGTTATTTTGGTCCAATTGATGGTCACAATATTACCAAGTTGGTAGACACTTTAAAGGACTTAAGAGAAATACCTGGTCCTAAATTATTGCATATTATTACCACTAAGGGGAAGGGATACGAACTAGCAGAGAAAGACCAAACCAAGTGGCATGCACCCGGCTTATTCGACAAAACAACTGGAGAGATTTTCAAAAAGAAAATAGATATTCCACAGCCTCCTAAATACCAAGATGTATTTGGACATACCATGATAGAATTGGCAGAAGCCAACCCCAACGTAATGGGTGTTACACCTGCTATGCCGAGTGGTTCTTCGCTCAAATTCATGATGGATAAAATGCCTGATCGTGCATTTGACGTGGGCATTTGCGAGCAACATGCAGTAACAGTTAGTGCAGGTATGGCTACACAGGGATTAAGGGTGTTCTGTAATATTTATTCGTCTTTTATGCAACGCGCGTATGACCAAGTAGTACATGATGTTGCTTTGCAAAAATTACCCGTTGTATTTTGTTTAGACCGTGCTGGCTTAGTAGGAGAAGATGGGCCTACTCACCACGGTTGTTACGATATTTCCTTCATGCGTTGCATTCCTAATTTAATTATTGCAGCACCCATGAATGAAAAGGAATTGCGCAACCTTATGTATACTGCGCAGTTAGATGAAACACAGTATCCGGTGGTGATTCGTTATCCGAGAGGAGAAGGTGTTATGCCAGAGTGGAGAACACCATTTGAAGCAATTACGATTGGTAAGGGGCGCAAATTAAAAGATGGAAAAGAAGTGGCTATACTAAGCTTCGGTCATCCAGGAAATTTTGCACAAGCTGCTATCCGCAATTTAAGAACAGAAGGCATTGACCCTGCGCATTACGATCTACGTTTTGTAAAACCCATTGATGAAGATTTGTTGCACGAAGTGTTCAGCAATTATTCAAAAATTGTAACGGTAGAAGACGGTACTGTAGTGGGTGGATTTGGATCCGCTGTATTAGAATTCATGAACGCGAATGGATACAAAGCCGATGTAAAAATCTTAGGAATTCCCGACAGGTTAGTAGAACATGGCACTCCTAAAGAACTTTACAAAGAATGTGCTTACGATGCAGAAGGCATTGCTGATGCGGTCAGAGAGCTGATGAAGGAGAAAGTTAACGTTTCCAATCAAATCTTACAATAGAAAAAAAAGGGGCAGTGTTTTAACATTGCCCCTTTTTTTATTCAAAACTTCCTTCTTGTTCCGTTCTTTCTTCTTCTGTTAAGCCTTCGTCGGCTATATCAGCCTCTCTATTTTCATTCCATTCTACAATGAAATTATTCATGCCCTGCCCTACCAATAGTTTCATGTATTTCTGTTGAGACAATTCTAAGATAGATAAGAATAAAAAGATGGCATGTATGCGGTCTTCACAAATTTCAAATACTTTTTCAAAAGCAACCGTCTTCTCCCTACCCACAAAATCGAGCATATAATCTCGGCTCCCTTCCATGGTATAATTGTAGCGAACTACGGTATGAACAGGTTTATTTTGACGATCGTGAACCCGCTGCATTACTTTCTCAAAAGCTTTCATCAGCTTGAATAAAGTAATATTCTGTATCTCTGTTCCTTCTGATGCTTCCTCTCCAATGGAAGATATTTCTCTTTGTAAATTTCCTCTTTTCACCATCAACATACGCATGGCTTCCATCTCGGCCATTTGCACTGCTGCTTCTTTGAATTTTTTGTACTCTAAAATTTTATCAATTAATTCTTGACGTGGGTCTATTTCATTTCCAGAAGCGTCAATCTCTTTTCTTGGCAACAATAATCTCGCTTTGATGCGCATTAATGTAGACACAAATAAAATAAACTCAGAGCTCAATTCAATATTCAACTTTTCTGATCCATGTATAAAATCTAAAAAATCGTTGATGATTTTAGTAATGGGAATATTATAGATATCTAGTTCATCTCTTTCAATAAAGAACAACAAAAGGTCAAAAG
>JAGOGG010000183.1 GCA_017996795.1 Sediminibacterium sp.
ACCTAGATCTTTCTGTACGTGCTTTCAATTGCTTAAAAGCTGCTAAAATTAACAGCTTGAGTGAATTGGTTCAGTATGAGCAAGAAGATTTGATGAAGTTTAGAAACTTTGGTCAGAAATCTTTATCAGAAATTGAACAAGTATTAACAGAAAGAGGACTAAGCTTCGGAATGGATCTTGGTAAACTTGGACTAGATAATTTAGATAATTAATTCATCACGCTGTTCTAATTAATTTTGGAACGGCACCCTCCACAAATCCTGACACGGTGTGGAGTTAAAACTTAAATGTCATGCGTCACGGAGACAAAATCAACAACCTAGGCCGTAAAAAGGCACACAGAGTAGCATTATTGCAAAACCTTGCAAGTCAATTAATCACGCACAAGCGTATCGTTACTACTTTAGCAAAAGCTAAAGCATTAAGAGCTTATGTGGAGCCATTGATTACTAAAACTAAGAAGAATGAGTCTGCATCTCAGATCAGCCATAATCATCGCTTAGTTTTTGCTGAGTTACAAGATAAAGCTGCTGTTAAAGAATTATTTACTGTTGTAGGTCCTAAAGTTGCTTCACGTCCGGGTGGTTACACTCGTATTTTGAAACTCGGCATTCGTCCGGGTGACAACGCAGAAAAAGCAATGATTGAATTAGTAGACTTCAATGAAATCTACGGTAAATCTGTTGCTTCTGCTACTGAGCCAGCTAAGAAAACTCGTCGTAGTCGTGCTCCTAAAAAAGCTGAAAACGAAGAAACTGTAGTTGCTCCTGAAGCTACTTCAACTGAAGAAAAAGCCGCTGAATAATATATGAAGTGGTTCTGAAAAATAAAAGGCAAAATCGTATCGGTTTTGCCTTTTTTAATAAAAAAGCATTTCTTTTGCACTCATAAATGTAATTATGCCTCAGTCTACTACATCTAGAAAACCCGCAGTATTAGTTCTTGCAGACGGACATGTTTTTCATGGTTTGTCATTTGGTAAAATTGGCACAGCAACTGGTGAAATTTGTTTTAATACCGGAATGACTGGATACCAAGAAGTGTTCACAGACCCTAGTTATACCGGTCAAGTTCTTATTATGAATACGGTTCATATAGGTAACTATGGTGTAAAAGAGACAGATGTAGAAAGTAGTTCAGTTAAAATTCATGGTTTGATTGCTAGAAATTTAGAAGAGCAATTTAGTAGACATCAAGCCAATCAAGATTTGAATACTTATTTGGTAGACAATCATATTGTTGCGATTGATGGAATTGATACTCGGGCATTGGTTGCACATATTAGAACTGAAGGGGCAATGAATTGCATTATTTCTTCTGAGGAATTATCAGTAGACCAATTAAAAGAGCAATTGAAAGCCGTTCCTAATATGGATGGACAAGAATTAGCAAGTACGGTTAGTACGTCAACAGAATATGAAATGGGGGATACCAATTCTGCTGTTAAAGTTGCTGTATTAGACTTTGGGGTTAAACAACATATTTTACAATGTTTGGTTAACCGCGGTGCCCATATTAGAGTACATCCTGCAAAAACTACCATCAATAGATTAAAGGAATTTAATCCTTCAGGCTATTTTATCTCGAATGGCCCTGGAGATCCTGCAGCAATGCCTTATGCGGTAACAACTGTTAAAGATATTTTAGCGGAAAAAAAGCCTGTATTTGGTATATGTTTAGGGCATCAGCTCTTGGCTTTGGCAAACGATATCCCTACTTTTAAGATGCACCACGGACACAGAGGCTTAAATCACCCTGTAAAAAATATTATTACCGGCCAATGTGAAATTACCACCCAAAACCATGGTTTTGGTGTAGATCCTGTTGCAGTGAAGAATCATCCCAATGTAGAAGTGACGCATGTAAATTTGAATGACGATTCTATAGAAGGAATTAGATTGAAAGATCGACCTGCTTTTAGTGTACAATACCATCCAGAAAGTACTCCTGGTCCACATGATAGTCGTTATTTATTTGATCGTTTTGTAGAAATGATGCAGTAATTTCAAAGCATGAAAATAGCCATCATCAATGGGCCCAATTTAAACCTGCTGGGTAAACGGGAGCCAGAAGTTTACGGTAATTTATCTTTTGAAGCTTATTTTGAACTACTTCAAAGCAAATTCCCTGCTATTCAGTTGGTGTATTTTCAATCGAATATAGAAGGTGAATTAATTGATGCCTTGCAATTGCATGGCTTTGATGCTGATGGTATCATACTGAACCCTGGTGGCTTTACGCATACCAGCGTTGCAATTGGAGATGCCATTGCTGCCATACCTTCTAAAGTTATTGAAGTGCATATCAGTAATATTCATGCCAGAGAAGATTTTAGAAAATTATCTCATGTTTCTGCTAAAGCGGTGGGTACTATTGCTGGATTGGGCTTATTTGGATATGCCCTTGCAATTGATTGGTTTGTTCAACATAAGGCCTCTTAAATATACATCCATCAATTTTACGTACTTTAGCCATTAAAATATCCAGCTTCCCCCATGCTGTTGGTAAAATCCTATACAAAACCAGTATTATACCTAATAGGTATTAATATAATCATCAAATTATTGTTGGCTCCATTATTGGAGTTGGGTAATGATGAAGTGTATTATTGGACTTATTTGCTGAGACCTGATTGGAATTATTTTGATCATCCTCCCATGGTGGGGTGGATGATGCGCTTTTTTACATTCAATGGATTTTGGGCTTCTGAAATTTCATTGCGATTAGGAAGTATTGTTGCTTCTGCTGTGTCAACATGGTTTATTTTTAAAATTGGGAAGCTTTTATCTAGTGAAAGATTGGGTTGGTATGCGGCGATCTTGTATTCGGCTTCCATTTATACAGGTTTTATAGCTGGTTTTTTTGTTTTACCCGATTCACCACAAATGCCTTTCTGGACTGGGGCATTGTACATCATGGCGCATTTAATGTTGCGTAAATCTGATGAAAACAATTGGGGTATTTGGCTTTTATTGGGTTTAGTAATTGGGTTGGCAGCGCTTTGCAAAGTGCATGGCCTATTTCTTTGGGCAGGCTTTGGTTTATTCATTTTACTTCAAAAAAGGCAATGGTTAAGTAATCCTAGACTCTATGTTTCTGCATTTATAACCCTTCTTTGTTTAGTGCCCATTTTGTATTGGAATATCAATTACGATTTTATTACTTACCGATTTCATTCTGAAAGGGTTACCAACACGGGGGTACAAATTGATTCCTTTATTCAAGAAATAGTAGGTGAGTTTGCTTACCAAAATCCGATTGTATTTAGTTTGGTTTGGATTTCTGTGATCTTTTTTGCAATGAGAAAATTTAGATTTAGGCAGAACCGAATTGGCATTTGGTTGCTATGTATGAGTTTGCCCATGTTATTGGTATTTTGGGGTGTTGCTTTATTTAATCCAACATTGCCTCATTGGTCGGGCCCTGCTTATATTCCACTTTATTTTTTAGTAGCTGGCTGGTTTGAAATAGGGAAACCAAATTTCTTCCCATTGGTATTTAAATTGGCTATTGCAATGGTAGCTGTTGTTATAGTTGCCGCAACTGTTGCTGTTAAATTCTCTCCAGTCAATTTTGGATCAAAATCTCCCAATTCTTATGGCGAATACTGTCCTACTTTAGATCTTTCTGGTTGGGATAAATTAAGTGAAAATTTCAAAACCATGGTTGTTGAAGATGTAGCCAAGGGTGAAATAAAAGATGGTGCGGTATTACTTACCAATAAGTGGTTCCCTGGTGGGCATTTAGAATTTTATGTTGCTAGACCAATAGGTATGCCTTTAATTGGTATAGGTGAATTACAGGACCTGCACCAATTTGCTTGGCTAAATAAAGAACGCAGCCCATTACAAATTGGGCAGGATGCTTATGCAATAGTTCCTTCTAATTTACCATTAAATGTAGTGGATGCTTATGGAGCTTATTTTACTACAGTTGAAAAACCAGAAAAATTATTGCAACAAAGGGGTGGGGGCGTAGTGCGCTACTTTTATGTTTACAAATTGAAAGGATGTAAACAAATACCGAAACCTTTAATTAATTAATTCTTCTGAACTGGAGTTTGAATAATCATTTCTTTTTCTTTATTGCCCCATAGCTTTTCAAAATCTCTGCGATAAGAGATACTTGCCCCTGTTCTATTTCTTCTTCCAAAATTAGATCCACTAATATCCAAACTGTTTTTATTGAAAATAATGGCTCTTAGTTTTCTGTCTTTAGTTAAAATGATTTCAATATTCAAGTCTGGCAACCATTGGAAGTTACCATTTTGAACACTGGAACTGGCTCCTAAATTAAAGTCGAGGTCTCCACCAAATGTGACTTTTACATTATCGTTTAAAAAACTCTTGCCCAATTTAAAGTTTACTCTGGAGCGATCTAATACACTG
>JAGOGG010000184.1 GCA_017996795.1 Sediminibacterium sp.
TATTTATTTGATTGGTTTCGCCCTGGTATTCATTAATCGCATAGTTCCTAAATGTGTATTCATCTAATAGATCGGCATTAATAAAATAAAAAACTTTGTTGTAAATAATTGGACCTCCTATACTAAAGCCCAAATGCTTGTATAAATGCTCATTACTTCTAATGGTGGTATATGCTTCATGAAAAGGTTTGTTCTTTCCAGATTTGGTGATAATATTAATAGCTGCCCCAGTAAAATTACCCAAGGATGCATCATATGGAGAAACAAGTAGCTGCATTTGCTCAAAGCTTTCTGGTGCCGCTGCTAAATTTCCTGCTTCACCCATAATGGTTCCTGTTGGCGAAAGGCCAAATTGATCATTTTGTAAAACACCATCAATATAGTAAGAATTATAACGATTGTTCTGTCCTGAAAATGAAGCAGCACCACTGTTGTCAGATTTAATATAGGCTTCTGGGTGGTGCATCAATATTCTACTCAATTCATTCGTTCTAATCATGGAATTTTTTAAAAGATCAATACTTGATGCTGCTCTATTGTTGTTTAAAAAACTGTTTACTTGAATGGGTTTTAAATGATTTGTTTTCGGTTGAAATGGAATCGTTAATAATAAATCTTCTCCTACAATAATTTGAATAAAGGGGATATCAATGGTATCTGCCGATGGATAGTAAGCTTTAAGGGAGTATTGGTTGCCTGGTTTTAATTGGTAAAATCCATAGCTGCCACTTCGATTGCTGCTGGTTTGAATGGTAGTTTGGGTGCTTTCATCTAACAGACGAATAATTGCTCCAGCCACTAGTTTATCTTTAAAAAGTACTTTACCACTAATAGAGCCGAATGTACTTTGTGCCCATATTAAGTTGGGTATTAATATGAGTGTGCTTAATGAATATATTTTTTTCATTCAATCATTTTGAATTCAATGCTACTGTTATGAATTGTTAAAATGATTGGTATTTATACTCAACAAAATTGTTTTAAAGCGGTTCCATGGGTTCGTTTATGTAATTTTGCGGCTCAATTACCAATTATGTTAGATAGTATAGCGGCCGCAATTGATGATATCCGAATGGGTAAAATGGTTATTGTGGTGGATGATGAAGACCGCGAGAATGAGGGTGATTTTATTATGGCGGCAAGATTTGCTACTCCTGAAGCCATCAATTTTATGAGTAAAGAAGGCCGTGGATTAATTTGTACTGCTTTAACAGAAGAGCGTTGCATTGAATTGGAATTGACCCCCATGGTTAGTTCCAATACCTCTTTGCATGAAACGGCATTTACCGTATCAATTGATTTGATTGGGCAGGGAACAACTACGGGCATTTCTGCGCAGGACCGTTCAAAAACAATATTAGCATTGGTAAATCCAAACACGAAAGCAAGTGATTTAGGAAGACCAGGACATATATTCCCTTTAAAGGCAAAAACGGGTGGCGTACTAAGAAGAAGTGGCCATACAGAAGCCACTGTTGATTTAGCTCGTTTGGCTGGATTAGAACCTGCAGGTGTATTAGTGGAAGTAATGAACGAAGATGGCACCATGGCTAGGTTACCTCAATTACTTGAAATTGCGCAGAAGTTTGGATTGAAAATTATTTCGATCAAAGATTTAATTGATTATAGATTAAAGGAAGATTCTTTAATTGAAGAATTAGTACGTGTTAATATGCCTACTAAATATGGGCAATTTCAATTAGTTGCTTTTAAAGAGAATTTATCAGGGGCAGAGCACTTGGCTTTGGTAAAAGGGGAATGGAAAAAGGACGAACCAGTTCTTACTAGAGTACACAGCAGTTGTTTTACTGGGGATATTCTTGGCAGTTTAAGATGCGATTGTGGTGAACAATTACATAAAGCAATGAGAATGGTAGAAGCAGCAGGAGCTGGCGTGATATTGTATATGAATCAAGAGGGAAGGGGGATTGGGCTGATTAATAAATTGCGTGCTTACCAACTTCAAGAGGAAGGAATGGATACGGTGGAAGCCAATATTCATTTGGGTTTTGGAATGGATGAAAGAGATTATGGGGTAGGTGCGCAAATTCTGCGTTCATTGGGCATTACTAAACTCAAATTAATGAGTAATAATCCAAGAAAAAGAGCTGGATTAAAAGGGTATGGTTTAGAAATTGTGGAGACCGTTCCAATTGAAGTGGTTCCTAATCCGCACAATGAAAAATACCTTACAACCAAAAGAGATAAACTAGGTCACTCAATATTAGGTGACCAATAAAATTATTTTCTTTTCTTTTTGATTAGCTCCTTGGTTTCGTCTAACTCTTTCTTTAATTGAATGGTGTAAAGAGTTAGCTCTTCTACTTTCTTTAGTAAAAGTGCATTCATTTGACCAAGGTCTAATCCATCTTTCATTACTTCTTCGGTTGTTTGAATTCCTGGCAAGTGCTTATTGGTTTTGATGTATTGGTCTAAAACTTGTAATGGCATCAGTGGGTAGTCTTTGTGGAACACATGGTCATACCAGTCCTTAGAATTCTTAATGGCCACTTTTACTTTTTCGGTTAATATACCTTGCTCTACATATAATTTGTAACCATCCACAAGGGTATTTACGTCTCCAATTTTTACCCTTCCTTCGTATGAATCAATCGAGAAAAATTCTTTTTCAATGGCATCAGAACCCGCTTTATGACTGATTTTAAAAGTTTGTGGAGTTTTCAATACTTCATCTCCTGAAACCCTTGCGCCAATTGTCCAATAACTTAAATTTTTAGGATTAGATACATCTCCATTCGAGAACATGATAGATGGTTCATTTTGGCCACCTGAAGCCCATTCGTTGCTTAGCTTTAATAAAATATTTTTATTCCTTGTATTTCCTGCTGCTTTTTTAATTTCGATTGGAGCCCCTGGGTTTAAAATGCCTATTCCTACAAATCCAGCTTCTGGAAATATATTTTGCTTGTCTCCTGTAGCAGCGGCGTTGGCATCAACTGGTGCAGCTACGGTTTTTGGCTTACCGCTTGTAGTGGGCCTTTGAGCTTGTACTCCAATTTGAAACAATACAGTTGCGATTGATAATAGCAAAACTTTTTTCATATATAACTGCTTATTCGTTTAAAACGAAGTTAAATCAAAATTAGTGTTCGTAGGCGTTTACGAATAGTAAAAAGGCGCCTTATTAGGCGCCTTTGGTAGTTATCTATGATGATGTGGAGGATGATCCGCATCTTCTTTTTCTTTTTCTTTGTCGTATGCTTTAATAATTGCTTTCACCAAGCGATGTCTTACTACGTCTTCTTCGGTTAACTCAATATGTGCAATTCCATCAATATTCTTAAGGATTCGAGTAGATTTATCTAACCCGCTTCGCATATTTCTTGGTAAATCTACTTGAGTAGGATCCCCTGTGATAATGGCTTTTGCATTGGCTCCAATTCTGGTAAGGAACATTTTTAATTGCAAATCATTGGTGTTTTGTGCCTCATCTAAAATAATAAAAGCATTGTCTAGTGTTCTACCCCTCATGTATGCCAATGGAGCAATTTCAATTGTTCTAGTACTCATATAATACCCTAATTTGTCTGCAGGTATCATATCGTCTAGGGCATCATATAATGGTCTGAGATAGGGATCAATTTTTTCTTTTAAATCGCCGGGCAAGAATCCTAAGCTTTCCCCAGCTTCAACAGCAGGTCTAGTCAAAATGATTTTTTTAACCACTTTATTTTTTAATGCTCTTACTGCCAATGCTACTGCTGTGTATGTTTTACCCGTACCAGCTGGCCCAATAGCAAATACAATATCATTTCTGTCTGCGGCGTGCACCATCTTTTTTTGGTTCTGTGTTCTTGCTCGAACCGTCTTTCCATTCGGACCAAAAACCAAAATATCATTGGGATTTCTATCTACAAAATTATCTACCACTTCTGCGTCATCTCCGCCCAAAATTTGTTCAAAATAACCTTCGCTCAAATGGCCATTTCTTTGCAAATATTGCACGATTAAATCAATTTTTTCACGGGCAGTATCAATCTGTTCGGGTGCACCGCTCAGTTTTAATTGAGTGCCTCTTGATAGGATTTTTAATAAAGGAAATTTTTTCTTTAGTAAATCTAATTTGCCGTTGTTTACACCAAAAAATTCAATAGGATTTACCGACTCTAGGCTAATGATTGTCTCTGTCAATCTATAGGGTTTTAGTTAACGAATCAATGAATAAGAGGCTATTAAAACCTCTTTCTCAAATTTAATTAATTGCAATAGATATTACCTAATGATTCTTATTCACAGTTGTGGAAAGAATTACAATTTAACCATTCCTTAAAATAGCCGTTTATAAGGCTTTCAATGCGGCAATGGTGGCTGTTGGGTTGGCAGATTTGAAAACGGTATTTCCCGCAACCAATAA
>JAGOGG010000185.1 GCA_017996795.1 Sediminibacterium sp.
CACTCGTTTTGCAGCAGATGCTGGGAAACCCCATCCTTCTTGTAGGCTATTATTATAACGTTTCCTTGTTTCTTTGTCTTTCACCATGGGGGCATCTAGAACAATCCCTTTTGAACTAAGTATGCGTAACCGATTAATATAATTTTCAGTTTCGATCCAATTTTTTGCTGTAGCATTTTTACCAATACAAACTGAAAGGAGAATCAATATTAAATAGAAGGAATATTTAGTAGTCATATAAATGATTATTAAATAGTAAAAATAAGTTCCATTAACTTTATTCAAGTACCGTTAGCACGGTATAATAAATCAATCATTTTATGGGAAAATTGTATCAACGGGTTGTATTCATTGCAGTGATGTTTTCTAATGGACTACTCTATGCTCAACCCAACACCAATATCACCATAGCGTCCCTTTTTAAAGTAGCTCCATTTCTGAAAGGGAAGACTTCATTCTTAGGAACACCCTTTAATACTGCAGGCGATAAATTATATATGATAGGACATCAAGATGGAAGTTTTCCTGATTTAGGTTGGCATGTAAAAGATGAAATGGGAGGCATTTGGCATCACCCAATTAAATTAATGGATGGTTTTAATGCGAGTATTACCGTAGGGAAAAAGGCGTATGCTTTAGATAAGGCGATTGGGTTTGTTAATTATCCATTTGGCAATAAACATATTTATACGGTGGGATCAACACCGCTCAGTATTGAGCGGTATCAGTTTGTTCCAGACCAATTACCAGGCCTGCAGATTGAATATGCAATCAAAAACACCAGTAATCAATCGATTCAAATTGAATTTAATATTGAAGCTGTTTCAAATTTAATGCCTGTATGGTTGGGTGAAAGAACGGGAATGATTAACTCCAAGGATCTAGCCAGCTTTGATCCCTCCAATAACAGATGGATGGTAAAAGATTCATTGAACCCTTGGTATGTTGTTCATGGTTCTACTGTTAAAGGGGAAGCAAGCAAAATGGTTTTTTCAAAAACAAATAAGCCCAATACAGCTGTCTCGAATACCACTTACAAAATTGAGATTAAACCCAATGCTGTTTATTATTTACCATTCACTATTGCGGGTTCGGCTAAGTCTAAAGAACAAGCGATGAGCAGTTATAATCAAATCAAAAATGCAGCTGCTTCCTTACTTGCTATAAAGAAAAAACGGGTATTGAATTTGAATCAATATTCTACTTTGACTTTAAATGACAATGCAATTGCAACCAGTTTTGAATGGTTGAAGTATAACAGTGATTGGTTAACACAAGATGTTGAAGGAATTGGCAAAGGGGTAGTTGCTGGATTGCCAGATTATCCTTGGTGGTTTGGCGGCGATATGGTGTACACTTTAAAGGGATTGATTGCAATGGGCAGAAAGGATTTGGTTTATAGTACCATTGACTTGGTACATGGTATTTCTGAAAAAACAAATGGAAATGGGCGTATTGTTCATGAAGTGTCTACCAATGGTGCTGTTTTTAATCCTGGTAACGTAAACGAAACTCCTCAGTTTGTCTCTTTAATTTGGGACGTTTTTTGTTGGACAGGTGATACACTGTTTTTACAAAAATATTTTCCTTCAGTAGTGAAAGGATTGAATTGGGTATTAACCGAAAATGATTCGGATGGTAATTTGTTGCCAGATGGTGCAGGCATGATGGAAATTCATGGATTAACTTCTGAAATGATTGATGTTGCTGCTTATACACAGAAAGCTTTTGCCGATGCGGCTAAAATGGCATCGTACTTAAAACAAGAATTATTAGCTAAAGACTATCAACAAAAAGCAGATTTATTAAAGGTTAAAATCAATACTCAATTTTGGGTAGAGAAAGATCACTCATATGCTGATTTTATTGCTACTAAACAGCAGGCTCTGCACTTAATGGAAGATGCAATTGTAAGGGCTGATACTTTGGGAAATGGATGGGCTGTTAAAGAATTGACTAAGATGAAAGCTGCAACCGTCTTGGATACTACAAGCAAGAACAAAGGCTTTGTAATGCACCATAATTGGGTAGTGAATACCCCGCTTGAAACAGGAGTTGCTGAAAATGATCAAGCCATTAAAGCATTAAATACCGCCAAAAGATTTTCTAATGGGTTCGGAATGTATGTAACGGGAATTGATAAAAATGAAAAAAGAGACATGCAAGAGTATTCATATGCGGCTAGCGTAGGAAAAAATGATTTTACCTATACTGGTACGGTAATGACTTTACCTACGGCGGTGCAAATTATTGCTGAGAATAATTATGGAAGGCCTGATGAAGCATATGATTTATTGAAAAAAGTAAATAAGACTTTTGGATATGCGCTACCCGGTTCCATGTATGAAGTATCTCCCGATTATGGTATGATGACACAAGCCTGGAATGTATATGCTTATGGAGAGCCTATAGTAAAACAGTTTTTTGGAATTAGACCTTACGCATTTAAAAAACAAGTTATTGTTTCACCACAATTGCCTGCTGTGCTAACCCATGGCAGTATTGAACATGTAGTGATAGGCGATAACCAAGTATCGGTTTCATTTAAGCAAGAAAAAAATAGCATTGATTTTACCATTAATCAAAATGCGAATGATTGGAAAATCCTATTTCAACAACCTGTAGGAAAGTTTAAAAGTTGGAAATTGAATGGTAAAACTATTAAGCCAATTGTAGTAGGAAATATGGAGCAAATAGAAATATTTATGCAAAAAGCAACTGTCTTGCTGAATAATTAATACTTGAGTGATAATAAATGATACTTCGATTCCATTTAAGGTATTTCTTGCCCAGACGCTATGACGTATTTTTGGATAAATCCAATTCCGATGAATATTTTATAGCTGAACATGCATATTTATTTTCAATATTTCAACATAATTGCAATTTCATTTTCACTCTTTTGTTTGATTATAGTTCTTACAAAAGGAACAAGAAAATTGCCAATGTTGTATTTGTTTATCTCTAATACAATTTTGATTTTAACTTCAATTCTATACTGGTTATTTTCAACTAAATTAATTTTTCAATATCCTCATTATCTAAGAGTTCCGGGCCCCTTTTTTTATTTAACAGGGCCAAGTATGTTCTTATTTGTTCGGACTTTACTTTATAGGGAAACTCATTTTAGGAAAAATGATTGGCTACATACTATACCCTTTTTAATAAGTGTTGTTGAGTTGATACCCTTTTATTTTAGTGGAGCGGAACATAAATTGGGAATTCTTCAAAATAGTAATTTAGATTTTGCTACCCATATTACCAATTTCAATGAAGGGTTTATTGGTAAAGATTTGCATTACTTGTTTAAAGCAGGCAGTTGGGCTATTTATTTTTATTTCTCTCTAACAGTTTATTTAACTTTTAGAAAGAAAATTAAAACTGATATTATTTCTGATTACAATAGAAAATTCGCTTTTTTACGCTTTTTTTTATTGACTAAGGTAATTGGCTTTTTTCTTTTAAATATAACAACGTTGTTTGCGCATAGCAATCAATTATATACAAGCATTTTAATTGCTAGTAATTTCATCAACTTAATCAATATATTTCTTTTGGCTTTTGAATATCCTGAAATGATATATGGGAAAGACTTTTACTCTGTCACTGAAAATAATAGAGAGAACTTGATGAAGATTGTGATGAGTCAAACTGAAAATTTGAAGTTTTTAGAAAACAGCAGACACGAGGCAAATATTCTATTAGATGTAAATTATAGAGTTATCTATTTTAATAAATTAGCTGAGATTAAATTTTGTGAACTTTACAATCATTCATTGCAATTGAACGAGGATTTTACAGATTATCTTGATCCGGTTTCTAAGGATAATTTTTTTACGTATTTCCAACAATCCCTACAGGGGAAAACCATACAGGCAGAAGAAAAAATCATGTTACATAATGAATCAAACTTTACTTGGTTACAAATTAGTTTTACTGCACATTATGCTGAAAATGGTAAATTGATTGGAGTTTCTATTGGTGCAACAACAATTGATGCAAAAAGAAAAATGGAGCAATTACAAGCGAAATATTTACAGAGTCTTGATGAGTTGGCATGGAACAGTTCTCATATACTAAGAGCCCCTGTTGCAAATATGATGGGAATTCTTCAACTTTTACAAGAAACCAATATAGCTTTAGATGATACAGAAAGGGCTCATTTTTTGAAACACTTATCTAGCGAGGTAAAAGGGTTAGATACAGTTATTAAAGATATGGTAGCAAAAGCTAGAAAGGATTTAGATAATTAATTGCCAATTAGCTAGTATAAGATGAAATTAATTAATCTGTATATTTGACTATGCTTGAAATAAAATTAGATAGAAGTAGTTTTAAGGCCCAGAATGCAATTTTGGCTTCAAATCATGCAC
>JAGOGG010000186.1 GCA_017996795.1 Sediminibacterium sp.
GTGGTAGAAAATCCTTTGGGATCATTGGTCATATCGTAGTTAAGCATATAACGAACTTGATCTAAAGTGTTGTTCTTCATTGCTTGATCCACATAAGCCCTAGATCCGAGCAGCCCTTCTTCTTCGCCCATAAATAATACAAATTCAACGGTACGTTCAGGTTGTAATTTTAATGCCATATAAGTTCTAGCCATATCAATTACCGCAAAAGAACCAATTCCATTATCAATTGCTCCAGTAGCTAGATCCCAACTATCCAAGTGACCACCAACAATTACTTTTTCTTTCGGCATTGTTTTACCCTTAATAGTAGCAATCACATTTCTAGCTTTAATTAAACCAGATTGATTGATCATATCAATAGAAGCATAATGCGTTGCTTTTTGCATGTCTTCTTTTAACTTCAAGCCATCTTCCTTACCAATACAAACAGCAGGATCAGGAATTAATTTGCCCGTTACAGATGCAGTACCTGTCAATAAAATACCCCCGGTTGCAGTATTGATTATAATGATTCCTTTTGCACCATACTTAGTAGATAAAGCCGTTTTTTCAGAACGATGTAAATTTTTTAAACCAGCTTTAGACCCTGGCAATATACCCAAATACACTACTGCAATTTTACCAGTAACTTTCCCAGGATTATTGATATAATCTTCTTCCAATCCATTCCCCATGTCTACCAACTCTAACTTTACATTGGCTTTTACAGGAGCATGTGCCAATGACACCGACTTCACGGTTTGTAAGCTATTGAGGTCGGTTCCAATTTTTACAGATAGTGTTCCTCTGCTCCAACTCTCTACTTCAAATGGTTGGTATTTCACATCTTTAAAGCCATACGACTTCAATAAATTATAAGCAAAAGTTTCTGCCTTTTTTCCATTAGCTGAACCAGTTAAACGATGGCCAATGGTTTCAGTAGCCGTTTTTAAACTACTATAAGCTTTAGAATGTTGGTTGATTTCTGTATTTATTTTATTAAATACATCAGTCCATTCTGGCTTTACTTGTGCATGGGCAAGAGTTCCAATCAACCCAACAAAAAGAATACTTATAAAAAATTTCATAATAATAATAATAATTTGAATGGTTCGGTTATTTATTTACTCCAACTAATATTGGCTTTTTTAACAGTTTGCGCATTGGTACCAATCATGATTTCAAAATCACCCGCTTCCCAATCGTATTTCAAATCATAATTATAAAATTTCAAATCTTCGGGCGTGATAGTGAAACTAACTTTAGTTGATTCACCAGGCTTTAAACTGATTTTTTGGAACCCTTTTAATTCAGATACTGGTCTAGTAATAGAACCAACTACATCTCTAATATATAATTGTACAACTTCCTTTCCTTCATAAGACCCAGTATTGGTAAGGGTTACGGAAGCAGTTACCGATTGATTCCCCTTTGCTTTAGTGGTACTTAAAGCCATATCACTATAACTAAAGTTCGTGTAGCTTAAGCCATAACCAAAAGGATACAAAGGATCATTGCTCACATCTAGGTAGTTACTCTGAAACTTTTGAAACCAAGGTCCACGTAAAGGACGACCAGTGTTTTTATGATTATAAAACAAAGGTACTTGTCCAACATTCTGTGGAAAGGTTGCAGATAATTTTCCAGATGGATTTACATCACCAAACAATACATCTGCAATTGCATAAGGTCCTTCTGAACCGGGGAACCATACATTTAAAATAGCAGGAACATATTCATTTTCCCAAGTGAGGGTTAATGGTCTACCGGTAAATAAAACCAATACAACTGGCTTACCTGTTTTTAACAATGCCTGAATTAAATTCTTCTGAACGCCTGGAATATCTAAGTTACTTCTACTGCTTGCTTCTCCACTCATTTCGGCACTCTCACCAGCAGCCACCACAATCACGTCAGACTTTGCAGCAGCATCCAATGCTTCATTTAATAGTTGCGCATCGGTTCTATTGTCACGCTTTAAAGACTTTCCAAACATGCCCGCACGCTCTTCAAATTTTGCATCGGCATCTAAATTGGATCCCTTTGCATAATGAATAGCTACTTTATCGCCTATGGTTTCTTTAAACGCTTGTAATAAAGAAGTGGCTTTGCTTAAATTAGCAGCTACACTCCAAGTACCACCCATATTTTCTTTGTTATCGGCCAAAGGTCCAATCAATGCGATTGCTCCAGATTTCTTTAAAGGCAAAGTGTTATTGGCATTCTTTAACAACACAAAACTTTGTGCAGCAATGGTTCTTGCTTCTTTTCTGTTAGCAGCAGAAAACACTTCTGTTTTGGCTCTATTCTCATCAATATACCTGTATGGATCTTCAAATAATCCCAACTTATATTTTGCTTCCAAAATTTTCCTACAAGCTTCGTCAATACGAGCAAGCGTCACATTTTTCTCTTTTAATGAAGCTCCTAAAGTGGTTAAAAAACCTTCTCCTACCATATCCATATCTAAACCAGCATTCATTGATAAGGCAGACACCGTTTTTAAATCACCTATCCCGTGTGCAATCATTTCATTAATGCCTGTATAATCAGACACAACCATTCCTTTAAAACCCCATTGTTTTTTTAATACATCGGTTAACAACCATTTATTTCCATGGGCAGGCAAACCATCAATTTCATTAAATGAAGCCATTACAGAACCAACACCAGCGTCTACTGCAGCTTTATAAGGCAACATATATTCATTGAACATTCTAACTCGGCTCATATCAGTAGTACCATAGTCTCTACCAGCTTCTGCAGCACCATATAATGCATAATGTTTTACACAAGCAAGCAAGGTATTATTCTTAGACAAATCATTGCCCTGATAACCCTTAATCATTGCTTTGGCAATTTGCGCACCCAAATAAGGATCTTCTCCATTGCCTTCAGAAATTCTACCCCATCTTGGATCTCTAGATATATCTACCATTGGCGAGAAAGTCCAGTTGATGCCATCAGAGCTTGCTTCATTCGCAGCAATTCTTGCACTGCGTTCAATTAACGGCATATCCCATGTTGCACTCATTCCTAAAGGGATTGGAAACACCGTTTCATATCCGTGAATTACATCCATTCCAAACATCAAAGGAATTTTAAGTCTGCTTTTTTCTACTGCTAACTTTTGTACTTCTTTAATTTTTGCAACAGACTTAATATTAAATAAGCCGCCTACTTTACCCGCTTCAATTTTTTTAGCAATATCAGAACTGGCTGCTGCGCCCGTAACAAAATCACCAGAACTAGGTAGATTCAGCTGCCCTAATTTTTCTTCCAAAGTCATTTTAGCCATCAACTGATTGATGAAAGTATTCATCTTAGCGTCTTGTGCATAAGAGACTAAACTGATACCCAAAACCACAACCAACCCAATCCATTTTTTCATTGTTGTTTATTTATGCAATTGTACAATTTATTTAAACACTATGGTAGCAACATCTCCTGCTTTTAAAGCCAAATCAAACCATTGATTTCGGTGGCCAATATTCAGCTGATCCATTACAGTTCCATTATTCAGCAATATAAGGATTGTGTCTCCTTTTGGCGTTAAAAAAGCCACAGATTCAATGTTTCGGGTACGATTGCTTTGAACACGTACCGATCCTGCTGGTACAAATTTAGCCGCATGCGCAATAATATAATAAGCCACATTTCTTGTAACTGTAGATCCATCAATAGTTAGAGCGCCCTTACACTCCGTACAGCCACCAGGGGTATGAGGCCCAAAAGAACCATCATTGGCCAAATTCCATTCCAACACAATTTTGCTGTGGTTTTGCAATGCCCCTAAAAGTACATTCTTAACATGCCATTTTAAATCACCATCAAAACTCCCTTTGCTACCTGTCCACTGTTCAGTGAAATAAATATTTTTGCTGGGGTGAGCATTTTTCACTGTAGACAATGCAGCAATATCACCCGCATACAAATGGAAAGCGCTACCATCAATATATTGATTGGCATCAGCATCATTTAATACTTGAATAGGAAACTCAGGATGATCACAATTATGATCCCAAATAACTATCTTGGTTTTAACAGCATGCTGCTTAAAGAGTGGCCCTAAATGCGATTTAATAAAAATGGCTTGCTCAGATGCCGTCATTAACATGCTGGGATTATTGCCACCATGTTGTGGTTCGTTTTGTATAGTCAAAGCATCAATAGCAATACCAATTGCCTTCATTGCCTGTAAATATTTTACCAAGTATCGTGCATAGCTACGATAATATTGTGGAATCAAACTCCCTCCCATACTGTTATGATTTGTTTTCATCCAAGTGGGCGGGCTCCAGGGAGTAGCCATCAATTTTATGGTTGGATTGATTGCTAATATTTGTTTTATAAGGGGAATTAAATGAATCGTGTC
>JAGOGG010000187.1 GCA_017996795.1 Sediminibacterium sp.
CTTCACTTTTGCAATCAATGTCCAATCGGCTTCACCCTTGTACATTTGGGCCCTTGTTCTGCCATGAATAGCCAATGCTTTAATTCCTACATCTTGCAATCTTTCAGCCACTTCTTCTATATTCTTATTTTGGTCGTCCCAGCCCAATCTGGTTTTTACCGTCACGGGTAGTTTGGTGCTTTTAACGGTTGCTTCTGTTAAGCGAACCATTAAATCGATGTCTTTTAAAACACCGGCCCCTGCGCCTTTTAAAGCTACTTTTTTTACTGGGCATCCAAAATTGATGTCTAATAAATCGGGGTTTACCGTCTCTACAATCTTTGCGCTTAAAGAAAGGGCGTCTTCATCTCCCCCAAATATTTGTATCCCTACCGGTCGTTCATATTCGAATATGTCTAATTTCTGGCGGCTTTTTATAGCGTCTCTAATAAGTCCTTCACTACTAATAAACTCTGTATACATCAGGTCTGCTCCATTGTCTTTGCACACAGCCCTGAACGGCGGATCACTTACATCTTCCATTGGAGCCAATAAAAGTGGAAAATCAGGCAGTACTATTTGATCTATTTTAACCATATTGCAATACACTACCTTTTATCATTTAATGCTTTGCAGAAGATAAAAGGAAATGCAAATTTACAACCTTATTACTCAATTTGATGAATCAGAAACCTGTTGTTGCCTATTCTAGCCAGTTTGCTTTGCTTTTGGGCTTTTTAGGAGTAGGATTAATTTTAAGTGGATTGTTGATGAGTTGGCTAACAGCTGTCTTGCTTCATGTGCCCTTTTTACAAGTTCCAGAAGCCTTAATGAAGCCTGAAAATGTACAATTCTCTCGCTTTGCCAATGCTTTAACCACTTTTGTTGCTTTTTTTATCCCCGCTTGGGCGGTTGCAAAAATTGCATCTAAAAATGCATTTCAAACCCTTGGATTTAATAGTCATATTAATATTAAGCAAGTGATTGCAGTGGGCGTTATTTCTTTTGGCGCCCTTTTTTTAAGCGGATCCTTATCTGCCATCAACGAAATCATTCCCATGCCAGCTAATTTTTTAGCAAAAGCCAGGAAAATGGAAAATGAATATCAGCAAACCATGATTACGCTCGCTACAATGAAGAATATGGGCGATCTATTGCTTGGGTTATTAGTTATTGCAGTGGCACCAGCCATTTTTGAAGAAGTATTGTTCAGAGCTGGTTTGCAGAGGGTTTTAGTGGGCCTCACTAAAAATGCAGCATTGGGAATCATGATCTCCTCTATTTTATTTAGCGCTATTCATGCATCTTATTTTGGTTTCTTGCCAAGGGTTGCTTTAGGAGTGGTATTGGGCCTTATTTATTATTTAACCAGTAATTTATGGTTGGCCATTTTAATGCACTTTTTAAATAATGCGGTTGTGGTCATTCAAATTTATGTGTATACTCAAATGGGTAAACCCATTAAGGAAGCCATGGACGAAACAATGCCTATCTGGTATGGTGTATTTGGTTTACTCATTGTAATACCAGCACTATTATTTTTAAAAAAGGAAAGAAACCAAATTATATCTAAGCAGGAATTAACTTTAGCCAATGAATCAGTGGACTAAAATTTTTACAACCAAAAGTTTGGCAGAAGCAAGCATAGTGGAAGGAATGTTATTAGAGAATCAAATACCTGTTCAGCAATTGAATAAACAAGATAGTAGTTACCCGGTATTGGGCGAGGCCGAAATTTATGTACCCGTTCATTTAAAAGACACCGCATTACAATTGATTCAGCAGACATTTAGCCAGTAGTAAACCTAACCTTATCTTCGCTTTATTATGGCATTAAATATTCAAACATTAAAAACAAGGGCAATCACTGCAGTGGTATTTGTAATAGTTATGCTGGGTGGTTTATTTTATAATCAGTGGAGTTTTTTAGTGCTGTTCTCAATTATCATGGTAGGCTGTTTAGTAGAATACCATCAGTTAATGGGGAAGATAAACGCTACATACGCCGGGGCGCCTATCATATATAAATCCCAAAATATTTTGGGCAGTTTTTGGGTGATGCTCATCATTGCTGGGAAAGGAACTTTGTATCAATCATTGCCACTTTGGTATTGGGGTTCATTTATTATTTATTTGCTCATTATTGTTTTATTGGTCACCATTTTTTTCTATAGACCTAAACTAGGTTATCCAGTCAATTTATATTCCGCTTTAGGTGTATTATATATTACTATCCCTTGTGCTATGATGGTAGATTTATACGACCATAGTGTACAATTTTTTAAAGGGCCAGATTGGATTTTACCAATGGTGATCATAGCTTCTATCTGGATCAATGACACCATGGCTTACTTAGTTGGGTCTTTAATTGGTAAAACTCCTTTGAGTTCTGTAAGCCCAAAGAAAACTAAGGAAGGTACGTATGGAGGGATGGTATTATCCGTAATAGTAGTAAGCTTGGGAGGGTATTTTTTCTGGAAATTGCCTTATCAAACGCTCATAGCTATATCACTTACATCGGCTATTGCTGGTACTTTAGGCGATTTGTTGGAGAGTAAAATTAAAAGGAAAGCAGGGGTAAAAGACAGTGGAAGTTTTATGCCTGGTCATGGGGGTTTCTTAGATCGGTTTGACTCTTTATTGATAGCTATTCCCGCCGTTTGGATTGTTTTATTTCTTTTTTTCTAAGAGTATCTTATTCCAACCATACATTTGCACTTTAATTTTAAACATTTATGACTATACATAGGGAAGGATATAAAACCATTGCTATAACAGCTTTATTATTCGGGGCTATCAACCTGGTATCATTTAGCTTTTTAAGTGCCTCATTTCCAACAGTGGCAATCGTCATTTTTATACTCACTTTGGCTTTGTTTCTTTTTATCATTTCTTTTTTTAGAATACCGAATCGGACTCACACTTTAGATGATAGCAAAATCATATGTCCTGCAGATGGTAAAGTAGTGGTGATTGAAGAAATAACTGATGTAGAATATTTTAAAGACAAGCGAATTCAGGTAAGTATTTTCATGAGCCCCGCCAATGTGCACGTGAATAGGTATCCAATGAATGGAGAAGTAACCTATAACCAATACCATAAAGGTAAATATTTAGTAGCCTGGCATCCAAAGTCTTCAACTGAAAACGAGCGTTGGAGTGTGGCAGTGAAGAATGAATACGGTGAAATCTTGTTTAAGCAAATTGCGGGTGCTTTGGCAAAAAGAATTTGTAATTATTCTGCTGTAGGTCAAAAAGCCGTTCAGTGTAATGAGTATGGGTTCATTAAATTTGGAAGTAGGGTAGATGTGTTGTTGCCAGTTGGCACCAAAGTGAATGTAGAACTGAATCAGGTAGTAAAGGGCGGTGTGACTATTCTTGCAAGTTGGTAATCAGTCGCTTAGGATTTTAACAATAAATTTGTGGAAAAATTCAACAAAATGATTAAATTTAATCATAATTTAAAAACAAATCATATGAAAAAAACGTTTTTATTCGCAGTTGCTGCACTTTTAATGAGTGGTGTAGCGTTCGCACATGGTGATGGCAAGAAATGCGCTAAAGGTAAAGAGTGCGCGAAAGAAGGTAAAGAAATGAAGTGCGATATGAAAGGAAAAGAAATGAAAGATTGTTGTAAGAAAGATGCTGCTAAGAAAACAACAACAACAACTAAAAAAGCATAATCAATCCCCCCAATTGTTACATGCCCGTCCCGATTTAATCGGTACGGGTTTTTTAATGCACTAAAGTATTTGTTCTAATTCTTTTAAATGAAAAATGGTATAGGTAGGTTCTATGGATGTTGATGCATTTATATGATTTACAAAAACCGTATCTAAACCTGCATTAATTCCCCCTTGAATATCGGCATCTAAATTATCTCCAATCATGATACTGTTAGTTGTGTTTGCTCCAGTTTTATTAAGTGCGTATTCAAAAATTTCTTTATTGGGTTTTAGGCTATTGCTTACTTCCGAGGTAATCATTTCCGTAAAGTAGTGGTCAATATTACTTTTAGTTAATTTATGCTGTTGCACTTTTTCAAAACCATTGGTAATTAAATGAAGCATATAGCCTTTCTCCTTTAGGTATCCCAGTATTTCCTGTGTATAAGGAAAGAGTTTGTTTTTATTTGGAAGAATATCTAAAAACTCTACACCCATTGAACGGGATAGCTTTTCATTGGCAAACTTAAAATCGAGCATAGCTAAATACATTCTTTTCCACCTCAATTCGTCTTGTTTAATTAAGCCCTTCGCATATTTTTCCCAAAGCAGGTGATTATGATAGCTGTAGCGTTCAAAAAAATC
>JAGOGG010000188.1 GCA_017996795.1 Sediminibacterium sp.
ATCAAGCTAGGTCTACGTTATCATCTTTAAATATTAATATAGGTTCAATTGTGGCTTCTGGAATGATTAAAGATTCTGCGGCTGCATTTGTTATCAAACAAAATCCTCCTTTATTAAGTGATGTACCTGGAGCGGATGGCTTGCCGGTTAAAAATAAAATTAGACAAGGACAAATTATGGACTTGTATATTAGTGAACAAGCTCCAATAAAAGATACAACCAGTAATAACCCTTAAAATTGATTGAATATGCAAACAATTACCGTAGAAGAATTAAAAGCCAAATTAGCTGCAGGTGAGAATATCCATTTAGTAGATGTTAGAGAAACCCATGAGAGAGCAGACTTTAATATTGGCGGATTGCATTTGCCTTTAGGACAGGTACAAACCATGCAAATTGATGAATTAGAAGAATGGAAAAATGAGCCGATATATATTTATTGCAGAAGTGGAAATAGGAGTGGGCAGGCTTGTTTAATATTAGAGACCGCTGGTTTCAGTAATTTAATTAATGTGACTGGTGGAATGCTTGCTTGGCAAGAGCGAATTAAAGATTAAAATAAATTAACATCAATTTACAACGCCCCAACTTGGATTACCAAGTATTGGGGCTTTTTTTGTATTCAAATTAATTGCTATGTTTAAAAAATGGGTGTTGCTGTTGTTGGTAATATGTTTAAAGTTGAATGCTTTTGCTGCAGTAGTATCAGGCATCATTCAATCAACAGTGAATGGGGCCCCATTGGCTTTCTCCTCTGTTTTAGTGAAAGGGACAACGAAGGGTGCATCTGCCAATAATAGCGGGTTTTACAGCATCACACTAGACCCTGGTGAATATACCTTGGTGTTTCAATACATAGGTTTTCAAACCATCGAAAAAAAAATAACCTTGGGGAAAGTAAATCAAACCATTGATATACAACTGTCGCCAAGAGATTACCAATTGAATGAAGTAATTGTAAAAACTGGGGGAGAAGATCCCGCATATGGAATTATTAGAAAAGCCATTGCGTCAAGATCCGAACACTTAAAAGAAATAAAGCAATTTACTACGGAGGTATACATAAAAGGGCAAATGCAATTGCGTGATTATCCCAAACGATTCATGGGACAAAAAGTAGATTTTGAAGATGGGGATACCAGTAAACAAAAAATGTTGCTCTTGTCTGAAACAATTGCTCAATATTCTGTAAGTGAACCCAATCAAAGAAAAGTGGAAGTAATATCCACTAAAGTGAGTGGACGCAGCAATGGATTTGGATTTAGTAGTCCGCAAATTATTTCCTTTTATGAAAATATTATTTCATTGGGGAGTGGATTAAATCCAAGAGGATTTATTTCTCCTATTTCAGATAATGCGTTAAATTTTTATAAGTATAAATTTGAAGGAACTTTTTTTGAATTTGGAAAAGAGATTAGTAGAATAAAAGTAATTCCTAAAAGAGCTTATGAGCCGCTGTTTACAGGGTACATACATATTACTGAGAATGATTGGCATATTCAAAGTATAGATGTAAAACTGCTGCGTGATCAACAAATGCAATTGCTCGATTCCTTGGTTCTACAACAACAATATGTTCCAACTGGTCCTTATTGGGTGATTAAACAACAGGTCATTTATCCTTATGGGAAGTTTTTCGGGTTTGATTTTTTTGGAAGTTTTTTACAGGTGTATGATAAATTTGATCTTACTCCCAATTTCAAACCTAAATATTTTAATAGCACCGTTCTAAAATTCTACGATAGCTCCAATAAAAAATTGATGGCTTATTGGGATAGCATACGACCGCTTCCACTTTCAGTTGAAGAGATAAAAGATTATCGAAAGAAAGATAGTTTAGAAAAAGTAAGAGAATCTCCGGCATATTTAGATTCCTTAGATAAGATTCGCAACAAATTTAGTTTGACTAATTTATTGCTCACAGGTAAATCATTTAGTAAGCGAAAAGCCAAGACCAGCTTTACTATTGAGCCCTTAATTAACACTTTGAATTTCAATGCTGTGGAAGGTGGGGTTATCAATTTATCGCCACAATGGCGTAAGCAATACGATGGTCGAAAATCATTGTCAATCATTCCAGAATTGAGGTATGGGTTTGCGAATAAACACTTCAATCCATCCCTTTCGGTAAACTATACTTTTGGGAAAAAGTACATTCAATCTTTCAGTATTTCTGGAGGAAAGAAAGTATTTCAATTTAATAATGCTGCTCCTATTTCTGAGTTTATTAATAGTTATTATACATTAATGCGGGAGCAAAATTTCATGAAAATTTATGAAGCTGATTTTTTTAGATTGAATTACAATGCTGGAATTGGGAATGGGCTCAATTTTTCTGGAGCCATTCAATTTCAAAATAGAAAATCGCTGGAAAATTTAGCAGACATTGCTTTTTGGAAAGATTTCCCGAATAGGAGTTTCAGCCCCAATCATCCTGCAGAATTGGGAACTGCTCCTATGCAAAACCATCAAGCATTTTTACTCAGTGCAGGAATCTCTTGGTTGCCTGGAGCAAAATACATTGAATATCCAGACCGGAAAGTAAATATTGGATCGGGGTATCCTACATTCACGCTCACGGTTACCAAAGCATTCGCAGGAATTTTAGGAGCTGATGCAAATTATACAAAGTGGAGAGTCAATATTTCTGACGACCTAGATCTTAAATTAGCTGGGGAACTCAAGTATTCTTTTACTGCAGGTGGGTTCTTACAAAAAGACAAAGTATTTGAACCAGATCAAATTCATTTCTTAGGCAACCAAGTTTTATTTGCAGGGCCATTCACCCAATCTTTTCAATTAGCCCCTTATTATCGATTTAGTAATACCGCTTCTTTATATGGTGCAGGGCATATTGAATATCATTTAAATGGGTTGCTAACCAACAAAATTCCAGGCTTCAAAAAACTGAATTGGTTTTTGGTTACAGGTGCTAATTCTTTATTGCAAGAGCAAGGCAATTATTATGTTGAATATTTTGTTGGGTTAGAGAATATATTCAAAGTCATTAGAGTAGATTATATCCGTTCTATAGAAAAAGGAGGCGCTTCGAATAGTGGTATTCGGCTTGCCTTGCCATTTGTGAGATAATTCGTAATTTTGCCATGAATTTTGGCTGCCCTGCAAGCAGCTCCATTATTAATCGGAACATAGCTGTTGCTATGTCTAAAATTTATTTTATGGCAGTATTACATAATCGTGTCTCCAATCAGGAGCTGAAAGAACGTTTAATGAAAGAGACGTTCAAGAGAACAACCATTAGTTTCTATCGGTATTTCCCAATACAAAATCCACAGGAGTTTAGGGATACTTTGTATAAGCAGTTAAATGCCATACATGTATTTGGAAGAATATACATTGCTAAAGAGGGCATTAACGCGCAAATAAGTGTTCCAGCACATTTCATGGATGATTTTAAACAAATCATGGATTCGATTCCGGGGTTAGAAAATTTGAGATTAAATATTGCTGTTGAAGATCCATCTGGATTAAATGACCCATTGATGCAGGGAAAAAGTTTTTGGGTATTAAAAATTAAAGTAAGAGAAAAAATTGTAGCTGATGGCATTGAAGACCCCCATTTTTCAATGGAAAAAAAGGGTAAATATTTAAATGCAGCTCAAATGAATGAAATGCTGAATGACCCCAACACTATCGTCATTGATATGCGCAATCATTATGAATATGAAGTAGGACATTTTGCCAATGCTTTAGAAATTCCTTCAGACACTTTTAGAGAGCAATTGCCCATGGCTGTGGAAATGTTGCATGGAAGAGAAGATAAGAACGTGGTCATGTATTGTACCGGTGGTATACGTTGTGAAAAAGCAAGTGCATATATGTTGCACAAAGGATTTGAGAATGTTTACCACTTAGAAGGTGGCATTATTCATTATGCCAATGAAATAAAAAGACAAGAACTCACACCAAAATTTATAGGGAAAAATTTTGTTTTTGACGATCGTTTGGGTGAGCGCATTACACCCGATATCATTGCGCATTGTCATCAATGTGGAGAAGTTTGTGATACCCATACCAATTGTAAAAATGATGGTTGTCACTTATTGTTTATACAATGTAATTCATGTGCAGAAAAGTATGAAGGATGTTGTAGTTCTGAGTGTAAAGACACTATTCATATGCCAGCAGAACGTCAAGCTCAAATTAGAAAAGGCATTGATAAAGGGCAAAATATATTCAACAAAAGCAGTGCAAGAATTAGACCTCGACTAGATGAAATTATTCAGGCTAAAAAAATAGCTGGGACTCCAATTTAGTCCCGCT
>JAGOGG010000189.1 GCA_017996795.1 Sediminibacterium sp.
TGAAGAAGAAAAAACCTTGCTTGATACCATCAAAGACAGATACTATCAACAAACCACCCCTTATTATGCGGCAGCTAGATTATGGGTAGATGAAATTATTGATCCAATTCATACCAGACAATTAATTGCGGAAAGTATTTCAGCAGCCAATCACAATCCACATTTAGAAAAATTCAATACGGGTGTGTTTCAGGTATAATGCACAAAATGCATTTATTTCGTATCATGTCTCATCACTTAATGATTTATACAGACGGAGCTGCAAGAGGTAACCCTGGACCGGGAGGATATGGTGTTGTATTAATTTGGGGGCAGAAGAAAAAAGAAATAGCAGCTGGTTATCGACTCACTACCAACAATAGAATGGAGTTGATGGCGGTAATAGTGGCTTTACAATCACTCACCAAAACAGCTATTCCTGTTACCATTTACACCGATAGTAAATATATTGTTGATAGTGTACAGAAAGGTTGGCTACAAAATTGGATCAAGACCGATTTTAAAGGCGGTAAAAAAAACAAAGACCTCTGGTTGCAATACTATGAACTAGCCAAGCAATACCAAGTCCGTTTTGTTTGGGTAAAAGGACATGCAGACAATGCAATGAACAATCGTTGCGATGAATTAGCTACCCAAGCAGCCGATGGGAAACATTTATTGATAGATGAAGTGTACGAAGCGGAAAATGCTTAAGCTATATTCAATTTTGAAGCATTGCGCTTGATTAAATACCAAGACCCAAAAAGTACTGCACTAAAAAATATGGTTGAATAAATACTGTTTGGGTAAAATGGTAAGCCATCCGCATAAGTCATCATCAATCCTTCAACGGTTTTAGGTCTATGCCATCCACCACCACCTAACCAAACTAATCCGTTAGATAAGATGAAATAAATAGTAGGAGCAGCAACTGAAGCGCCTGCGATAGAAGCAATCTTTTCTTGTTTTACCAAGAAACCAATGCTGGTTAATCCAATAATCAACAAATAGTTTTTCCACTGACCGCCATAAAATCCAGAGATATCAGTTAGGCCATTCATATATAGTACTTGATATAAGCCATCAGAAATAAACATAGAAAGCAATGGCAATAAGAATGCAAGCTTCTTGTTATTCACAAATAAAGAACCTGCAAAAACTGCAATAGCCATTTGAGGTGCAAAACCCATTGGACGATTCGGGAACACTCGGTAAATTGCAGATGCAAGTACCATTAATACTAGAGAAAATATAAATTGTTTGTTCAGTTTCATTTCAGTCTGTTTCGGAAACAAAAATAAGCCTATTCATGAAAGAAAGGCTTTCATTTTTACCCATTATGTGAATAATCCTCAAATTGATGGAACAAAAGCCTTAAAAAGGGTACAGTTTCCTGTTGCTGTTAAGGAATATTCAGTCTCTGCTAAAATTGCAGCAGCTTCTCCTTTCTTAAGAACCATACTTTGGTTTACTAAAACAGAACCCTCTGTAACGATGACTATTTCCAAAGAAAAACTGTTTGCATTGTACATAGCACCTGCACTTAATTCAATTTTACTCAAACCGAAATCAGGAACAGGGCATGGGTAAATCACTTCTCCCCCAGCCCCAGGTGTACCTTTCATGATTTCTGGTACCACCGACTCAAATAAAGTATGTTTCATTAATTCAGGAACATCCACGTGTTTAGGGGTTAATCCTCCTCTTAAAACATTATCACTATTGGCCATCAATTCAATGTTTTGTCCTTCCAAATACGCATGTGGAACTCCAGCTTTTTGAAAAACAGCATCCCCCTTATTTACTTTTACAATATTGAAAAAATAAATAGAAAAAATCCCTCGGTCTATATTTTCAGTCAACCCATTTTCTTCGTACAACTTAGCTGCCCACCAACCAGGATTGCTCTTATCAATGCTTCCTTCTTTTTTTAGTCTAATAGCTCTTTTTACAAGGGGTTCAAGCATATTATTGACATCATTCTGCGACATTTCCATCACAAACTGATACAAAGCTTTAATTCCATCTTGTCTAAATAAGGGTAATAATATTTTCAATTCAGGCGTATCCAATAAAATTTCCTCTAATGCATTTTTACTTTTAAACCCATGCAAAAGCCAAAACTCACTTAATGCAACCATTACTTCTGGCTTATGGTTTTGATCTTTATAGTTTCGATGCGGCGCATTTAAAGGGATACCGGCTATATTTTCTTCATCAAAGCCAATTTCTGCAGATTCTTTAGTAGGATGTACTTGAATGGAAAGCATGTCTTTTACATCCAACACTTTAAACAAATAAGGCAATTCTCCAAACCGACTCATTACTGCAGCCGTAATGGTATTAGTAGGATTTTCTGCAATGAGTTGATTTAAATTGACCCAATCATTTCCAACTAAAATTTTGGAAGGGGCTGATGGATGCGCCCCCATCCAATATTCGGCTGAAGGTTGATCAGTGTCCAAATTATGGTTCAACAATTGAGGAATAAATGAATGACCTCCCCAAGCATATGGTTGTATTACTCCTTTTAATTTAAAAATCCGTTCGTTCAGCTGCATATACAAGTATTTATTCTTGTTATTAACGAGAATTTGACCATTATCTTGTTTAGAATGAAAAAGAATCATTTAGAAACTGGAACTACTGGAGAAGATCTGGCTGTTGAATACTTGCAAGAAAGGAACTATTTAATACAAGAAAGGAATTGGCGTTGTAAACATTTTGAAATTGATATTATTGCTACTTACCAAAATCTTTTAGTGTTTGTAGAGGTAAAGACAAGAAAAACACTTGACTTTGGTTATCCAGAAGAGAGCATTAGTAAAATAAAAATGAAAAGGCTTAAACTAGCGGCCACCGTGTATCATTTTAATCATCCACAATTCAAAAGGATACAATTTAATGTGATATCAATTCTGCTCCAAAACAATCAACCAGCTTCCATCGAAATGTTTGAAGATGTTTATTTTCATTAACGCACCCTACTTTACTTCTTAAATGCAAAATATACTGCACCTAGAATAAATAAAAAACTAATAAGATACTTGGGCTGAAAGGGTTCTTTTAAATATACCACTGCAAATATGGTGAAAACAATTAAAGTGATTACTTCTTGCGTAATCTTAAGTTGAAATCCACTTACACCATTCATATACCCCAATCGATTTGCTGGCACCATTAAACAATATTCAAAAAATGCAATGAACCAACTAAATATAATCGCTTTCCATAGAGGCATTCCTTTTTCTTTTAAATGGCCGTACCAAGCAATGGTCATAAAGATATTCGATAATATAAGCAGCAGAATGGTTTTAATCATGGTCTAAATTTTGACAAAAGGACAAATTAAAGACAAATTGCCACTAAATTGTATTCAGCACAAAACTTGTACATCTTTTATTTGTAATTCAATTCTATGAAGAAGTTTCAGGCAATTATTCACTTTAAAATGGATGACCAGTTTATGACACTGGTTCCAGCACATCGAACCTATATTAATTTCTTAATGAATAAAGGTATTATTGATAGCTATGCTGTGAGCATGGAATCGCAAACTTGTTGGATTGCCATGAACACCGATACCAAAGAAACAGCTGACCAATATTTGGTAAAAACTCCTCTTTATAAATATTGGACTTATAGCATTGAAGAGTTATTTGTTTTTTATAGTCAACACTATCGATTACCAGCTCTTCAACTCAATTAATCCCGAATACTGTACATTTGTCTACCAATTTTATAGACTACTATGCGTCAAGCAATTTTTTTTTCGTTTTTATTCTTTTTTTGCCAATCAATTAAATCACAAAATTCATTTAATCCATTGGGTGAATGGAGAGGAAGTTTTCCGTTATACAATGGAGAAGAAATTCCTTTCAATTTCTCTGTCAGAAATGACAGTCTTGGTAAATATGTAGTCTATTTTATTAATGGTTCAGAAGAATACTATGGCGGACAATTAATACAAGTAAAAGATAGCTTACAAATTTGGATCAATCAGTTTGATAGGCTCATGACCATTGGTATAAAAAACAACAAAATACTAAAAGGTAATTGGCGCAGACAAACAAATGGAGAAGATGCGTATCCAATTGTAGTAGAACAGAACAATACACAACGATTTATTTGGGAAAAGCAAACTGCACCACAAAATATAGCAGGCAAGTATGAAGTGGTATTCACCAATGACTCTGGCAAACAAATCAAAGCAGTTGGTTTAATTAATCAAGAAGGGAATAAAGGTGGTGTAACATTTTTAAGACCCAGTGGCGATAGTAGGTACTCTTATG
>JAGOGG010000190.1 GCA_017996795.1 Sediminibacterium sp.
CCATTTGTAATATGGGCGCCGAAATTGGTGCTACTACTTCAACCTTTGGTTACGACGACAGCATGAGTCGTTATTTAAAAGCAACCGGAAGAGAAGAAGTAGCCAATTTAGCTGATGGAATTAAAGCTCACTTAAATGCAGATGCTGAAGTATATGAGTCGCCTGAGAAATATTTTGATCAAGTGATTGAAATCAATTTGAGTGAGTTAGAGCCACACTTAAACGGTCCCTTTACACCAGATTTAGCTACGCCTATTTCAAAAATGAAAGAAGCTGCAGCAGCAAATGGCTGGCCTACAAAAGTAGAAGTAGGTTTAATTGGCAGCTGTACCAATAGCTCTTATGAAGATATTAGCCGAGCAGTTAGTTTAGCTCGTCAAGCTGCTGAAAAAGGATTGAAGCCAAAAGCACAATACACCATCACACCAGGTAGTGAACAAGTTCGTTATACCATCGAGCGTGATGGATTTTTAGAAGTTTTTGATAAAATTGGAGCAACTGTTTTCGCTAATGCTTGTGGGCCTTGTATTGGAATGTGGGATAGAGTAGGAGCTGAAAAACAAGAACGCAATACCATTGTGCATAGTTTCAACAGAAACTTTGCTAAACGTGCAGATGGCAACCCCAATACCATGGCATTTGTTGCTAGCCCAGAGTTGGTAACTGCTTTGGCGATTGCAGGCGATCTTACTTTCAATCCATTGACCGACACACTTACCAATGAAAAAGGCGAACAAGTAAAATTAGATGAGCCTACTGGTATGGAATTACCTCCAAGAGGTTTTGCTGTAGAAGATGCAGGATACCAAGCTCCAGCGGAAGACGGCAGCGCAGTAAATGTAAAAGTAGATCCTGTTAGCAAACGTTTACAATTATTAGATCCATTTGCGGCTTGGGAAGGCACTGACCTAAAGGGATTAAAGCTGTTGATTAAGGCGAAGGGTAAATGTACTACAGACCATATTTCTATGGCAGGTCCATGGTTAAAATTCCGTGGACACTTAGACAATATCTCTAACAATATGTTGATTGGTGCTGTCAATTTCTTTAATGAAAAAACAGATAATGTAAAAAATCAATTAACAGGGGAATATGGTGCAGTTCCGGCAACACAGCGAGCTTATAAAGCGGCTGGCATTGGTTCAATTGTGGTTGGTGACGAAAACTATGGTGAAGGAAGTTCAAGAGAACATGCTGCTATGGAACCACGTCATTTAGGTGTTCGTGCTATTTTAGTAAAATCATTTGCACGTATACACGAAACCAATTTGAAGAAGCAAGGTATGTTGGCATTGACTTTCAACAACAAAGCCGACTATGATAAAATTCAGGAAGATGATGTAATTAATATTGAAGGGTTAACTTCATTTGCACCTGAAACACCTTTAACCATTGTATTACAACATAAAGATGGTTCTAAAGACCAAATTGTAGTGAATCATACTTACAATGCACAGCAAATTGAATGGTTTAAAGCAGGCGGCGCTCTGAATATTATTCGCAAGCAAGTTGCAGGATAATTCAATGCCTATTGAACTTTAAAATGATATAAAGTCCTACCGAATTAAACCGGTAGGACTTTTATTTTACAACTCCTCAATTCTTTTTTTGAATAGATCATTAATCATATTATACATAATTGTTTTTGGCTCATATATTCTTTGGACAAGGCAACCCGATTATTTTGATGGCGAAAAATATCCTGCCACTATTCAAATGGTTAAAGACAGTGCTACGAATCAAATCGTTCCGAAAGCTTATTATTCGATTGGTGTAAATCAGTATTCAATCAGAGTGTCTTATCCATTATTGTCCTACCAAGCAAATGAAAAAGTCACCGTTATATTTGAATCCGAACATCCTTCAAAAGCAAGTGTGTACCGATTCTGGGGATACTGGCTGCATTGGGAAGAACTAATTGGATCAATCATTGCTGCCATTGTTTTATTTCAAATTGCGGTATCCATTACCAATAATCCAACAGATGCTGCGCTGAAAGAACAATTGGATTATTCCCCAGAAAAGAAAACCAAGTACGATTAAGGGGATTCAATAACTTAGCTATTTATAAATTGAATATGAAAAACAAAGCCCTCATTGCACTTTGCTTTATTGCCTTAGTGATTTCGTGTAATAAGAACCCTTACAAATCCACCAATAAAGTATATAAAAAACAAGTAAAAAATTACTTAGCTACTATTGGCACAATTCCTGAACAATCTATTATAAACGATACTATTCCGCCATCTCCTTATTGGGTTGGCACTACTAATTTTGGGATTCGCAAACCCAGCTATGTGATTATTCATCATACTGCACAACATTCAACCGATCAAACATTAAAAACTTTCACTTTACCCAGAACAGCTGTTAGTGCGCATTATGTGATTGGTAGTGATGGTAAAGTATTTCAGATGTTAAACGACTATTTCAGGGGTCAACATGCAGGGGTAAGTAGATGGGGAAATCAATTGGACATGAATTCTGCTTCTATTGGGATTGAATTAGACAACAATGGATTCGAATATTTTGAACAAGCCCAAATCAACAGTTTATTGGTGGTATTAGGGAAACTAAAAAAATCGTATAATATTCCTACCGCTAACTTTATTGGTCATGGAGATATTGCACCTACTCGAAAAAATGATCCAAATTGGAGATTCCCTTGGAAACAATTAGCAGATAAAGGCTTTGGATTATGGTATGATGATAAAAGAGATTCAGTACCTGTAAATTTTAATCATATTATTGGCTTAAGAATTGTAGGATATGACATAAAAGATACCACTGCAGCTATTGTTGCATTTAAGCGGCATTTTTTGCAAGACACTACCAAGGGTATGAGTCCTTATGGCAGAGAAATTTTATTTAATCTCCAAAAGAAATATTTCTAATGGAGTAAACGAACTAATATGATTAGGAGATATTGGTTAATTGCAATTATTATTTTACAATTAACAAATAAAGAAGCATCCGCACAATTATTGCCCAATATCGAAATCATTCATGCCTTAAAGGAGAGTGATAAATATATAGCCAATGGTAAATCTCATCAAGCATTGGTTCAATTACACCAAGTTTTACAAACCAAAGAGACCGTAACAGACCAAGGCATTCTATCTCATTTGTACAATAATTTGGCAATTGTTCTTGCCCGCTATAATAATTTTACCGCTGCAATGGCTTGTTTTTACAAAGCAGGTTCAATTGATACAAAATATAAATTCACTAAAAGAGGTAAGCGAATCTTGTCATTTTTTAGTACAACCGACAATTACCAAAATATAATCAAGGAAGATATTGTAAATGATGAGATTTTAGAGTTGATGGTACAGGATCAAATTAACCAAAAAGAACTAGAAAGAACAGAGGAATTTGAATCAGAAAAAATTGAGTCCGTATCCATTGTAGAGGCTTTTTTAGACCAAAAAGAAGCTACACATTATGCAGTGGCACTACTCATTAAACAACCCATACCTGGTCAAAAAAATACCAATACAGGATTGGGTGAAGTGGGTCATTCCTTTATTTCACTAATCAAATACAATAAAAATCAATCTGCAGTAAGTAAAACATTTGGATTTTATCCTGAAGAAGGACAATTGATTCCTGTTAATCCTGTTTTACCAACTGCCAATTCAGTTATTAAAGATGATGCATTCCATACTTGGGATCAATTATTAGGAAAATTTGTTACAAAAGAGCAATTTGAAAAAATATTGGAATACATAGATCACAATATTGCAAATGAATACCATTTAAGTGATTATAATTGCTCTGATTTTGCTTTAACCATTGCACAACTAAGCAATATTCAAATTGACAATACAGTAGGAAATTGGCCGCTTGGAAAGGGGGATAATCCAGGTTATATTGGGCAAAGCATTTTAGGGGGCAATTACTTTAATTTGGATACCAAAACCAAAGAAGGTCTTTTTACCTGCTCTAATAATTTATTTACAAAAACAAAGAAGTAACCATTTTTTTGCAAAACATCGTACATCCTAACGCTTGTTAGCTTATTTTTGCGCCATAAAATTTTACTACCATGCATTTTCAGTTGAGTGAAGAACATTTGATGATTCAGAAAGCGGCAAGAGATTTTGCCCAAAATGAGTGTAAACCTGGCGTTATTGAGAGAGATGAGCACCAGAAATATCCTCGTGAACAGGTAATGAAATTAGCGGAATTGGGCTTTATGGGCATGATGGTAAGCCCTGATTATGGTGGAGCAGGAATGGATACCCTTAGTTATGTATTGGCT
>JAGOGG010000029.1 GCA_017996795.1 Sediminibacterium sp.
GTAGCATTCACCGTTGGTAATCCACCTGCAATACCCAAATGATTATTAATTGTCGCTATTTCAACATTGTTTTTAGCCAGTTGAATATTATAGCTGTTCTTTAATGCAATTGCCACAGCATCAGATAAACTCAGTCTATTTTGACTGTATCCAATCTCAGCAGAAATAGTCCCTAAAAAAACAAGCAGAATTAACTTACGCATCAGTATGAAATTACCATAGGATGATTGAATAGCTTATATTATTACACGAACGGGTAACTAGCTCACCAGCGTACCTACATTGGCCCCTTCTACTACTTGAAGTAAATTTCCCTGTGTATTCATATCAAAAACAATGATGGGTAATTTGTTCTCCATACATAAAGTAAAGGCAGTCATATCCATCACTTTTAAGTTTTTGGAGATACATTCTTGGAAGCTTAGTTTTTCAAATTTAGTAGCAGTAGGATCTTTTTCTGGATCGGCGCTGTAGATACCATCTACCCTTGTTCCTTTTAAAATAACGTCTGCCTTCATTTCAATGGCTCTTAATGAACCAGCTGTATCGGTAGTAAAATAAGGGTTACCAGTACCTGCACCAAAAATAACCACACGGCCTTTTTCTAAATGACGCAATGCTTTTCTACGGATATAAGGTTCAGCAACCTGTTCCATATTAATGGCACTTTGCAAACGAGTGTACACTCCAATTTTCTCTAACATAGCCTGCATAGCCATGGCATTGATTACTGTTGCCAACATTCCCATATAATCACCATGGGCTCTTTCAATACCGCTATCGGCCTCATTCATTCCGCGATAAATATTACCACCACCAATTACAATAGCTACCTGAACACCTAAATCGGTTACTCGCTTAATATCATGCGCGTATTGCTCAATAATTTTGGGGTTAAAAGGATCTCCGTTTCTTTGATCACCTAATAAAGCTTCACCGGATAATTTAAGCAGGATACGTTTGAATTTTGGTAGCATGAGATTGGTTTAAAATTGAGTAGGTTACAAAAGTACAAAAGCCCCTCCGATAAATGGGAGAGGCTTTTGAAAAAATATTCAATGAGTACAAATTATCCTAGCGCAACACGCTTGAACTCAGTAACTGTTACGTTACCTGCACTCTTTAAGTAAGCTTCAACAGTAATAGCGCCATCTTTTACAAAAGCTTGAGCCAATAAAGTATTCTCTTTAAAGAATGCATTTAGCTTGCCTTCTGCAATTTTAGCAACCATTTCTTCAGGTTTACCCGCCATCTTAGGATCAGCTTTCATTGTTTCAATAACAATAGCTCTTTCTCTTTCAATGGTTTCAGCAGGAATGCTATTCGCATCTACTGCCAAAGGATTCATAGCAGCAATTTGCATTGCTACATCTTTACCTGCTTCAGGAGCATCAGTAGTTAATCCTACTAAAACACCCATACGATTTGCACCGTGAATATAAGAAGCCACATAAGGTGCTTCAATTCTTTCAAATTTAGCAACACCAATTTTTTCACCAATTGCAGCTAATTTATCATTGATAAGGTCAGCTACTTTAGCACCATTGATGAGTACTTCATTTAATTCTTCCGCACTCTTAACGTTGTTGGCAACAGCTGCATCAGCAATAGAAGTAGCAAATGCAACGAAGTCAGCGTTTTTAGAAACGAAATCGGTTTCACAGCTAATACAAACTACAAATCCAACTTTGTTATCAGCAGAAGTACGAGCAATAATCACTCCTTCTTTTGCTTCTCTATCGCTACGCTTTGCAGCCACTTTCTGGCCTTGCTTACGTAACCAATCAATAGCAGCTTCAAAATCACCGTTGGTTTCAGTTAAAGCTTTTCTACAATCCAACATTCCGGCACCAGTTGCCTGACGTAATTTATTTATATCGGCAGCTGTAATAGTTGCAGTTGACATAATTATTTCAATTTAAAAAATTCTCAAATAAAGCTTATCTACCGCCACCACCTGCAGGTCTGCGATTACCGCCACCCGCTGGAGTACGACGCTTAGGTGCACCACCTGGTCCACCCGCTGGAGCACCTGCACCACGACCTCTTCCGCCACGACCAGCTTCAGATTGTGCTTCTGCTTCTAAACGACGAGCTCTTGCTTCGTTTTCGTTGTTGCTATCATCTGTTTCGTCTTCATCTTTAGATGCTTGACGCTCAGCTAAACCTTCAGCAATAGCAGCAACAATATAATTGGTAATGATTGCGATAGACTTGGTAGCATCATCATTTGCAGGAATAGCAAAGTCTACTTTATTAGGATCAGAGTTGGTATCAACCATTCCAAAAGTAGTAATGCCTAAACGCTTAGCTTCAGCTAAAGCAATATGCTCATGACCAATGTCTACAAGGAATAAAGCTGCAGGAAGACGGCCCAATTGAGCAATACCACCTAATACTTTTTCCATTTTATCCTTATCGCGAGTAAGGGTCAATCTTTCTTTCTTAGTTAAGCTTTCAGCGCTACCATCTGCCAACATTTTTTCAATGCTCTGCATTTTCTTAACACTCTTACGAACAGTGTTAAAGTTGGTAAGCATACCACCTAACCAACGTTCTGTAGCATAAGGCATGTTTACACGCTTAGCACACTCAGTTACGATTTCTTTAGCTTGTTTCTTGGTAGCAACAAACATAATTTTCTTACCGCTCTTAGCAATTTGCTTAATAGCAGCAGCAGACTCTTGTAAGTAATCTACTGTTTTGTTAAGGTCAATAATATGAATACCTTTTTTCTCAGCGAAGATGTAAGGTAACATCTTAGGATTCCACTTCTTTTTAAGGTGACCAAAGTGAACGCCGGCCTCCAATAGTTGCTGTTGTAGTGAAGTGTTATTTTCCATTGTGGTGAATTATATAATTTTTTAAAATTTATTTTCAGTAGATATTCAATACAACGATTAACGCTTACTGAACTGGTAGCTTCTACGTGCTTTCTTATGACCAAATTTCTTACGTTCAACACTACGAGGATCACGCTTAAGTTGACCAGCAGCTTTTAATGCAGGACGTAGTTCAGGATTTACTTCTAGCAACGCACGGGCAATACCCAATTTAGCTGCTTCAGCTTGACCTTTTAAACCACCACCAGCTGCATTGATAACAATATCAAACTTGCCTTCTAGTTCAGTTGTTTTAAGAGGAGCTTCTACTTGGTTTTGTAAATAAACCAATGGGAAATAAGCTTTGTAATCTTTGTCGTTTACAGTTATTTTACCTTCGCCCTTGCTAATGAAGACACGTGTTACGGCTTCTTTACGGCGACCAACTGCATTTTTTTGTTTTTCCATTTTGATTATGCTTGGCGTCTGGAATTGCTACCAGACAATGTTTTAGAATTTAAGTTCCTTAGGTTGCTGAGCGGTATGAGGATGTGCAGTTCCTGCGTACACAAATAATTTTTTGATCATTTTACGACCTAATTTATTTTTTGGTAGCATTCCCTTTACAGCTCTTTCCATAACTACTTCTGGACGACGCTTTAATAAGTTTCCAGCAACTTCTTCTTTCTTACCACCAGGGTAACCAGAATAGTTTAGGTATACTTTGTCTTCTAACTTATTACCAGTGAAAACAACTTTCTCTGCGTTTAGTACAATTACGTAATCGCCACAATCAACGTGAGGAGTGTAATAAGCTTTGTTTTTACCGCGTAATACAGCAGCAATCTTAGATGCAATACGTCCCACGGTTTGATTAGTACCATCAACTACATACCAGTTGTGTTGAACGGTAGCCGCATTCGCATGCTTGGTGGTGAAATGAAGTTTACTCATGATTCTTTGTTTTAAGTGAAATCGGCGCTATCCCACCGATTAGAATATTCCCATTTTTGGGAGGGCAAAGGTCTGATACTGCAATGGATAAACCAAGAAATTCAGGAAGTATTTTTACAAGCACATTTGTAACGCATTGATTATCAATAAAAATTTGCGCATCTTTTTTTCATCTACCTTTGTAATCATGGCATATTTACAGTTTTCAGGGCAAAATTTATTTGATGGAACCCAATTTCTAGGACCAGACCAAGTACTGATCACTACTGAGGAAGGGATTATTAAAGCCATTATTCCACGTTCAGATGCCGGGGAGCAGGTGCAACAATTCAAAGGAATTATTGCCCCAGGCTTTATTAATGCCCACTGTCATTTAGAATTGAGCCATATGAAGGGTATCATTCCAGAACATACTGGTTTGCCCGATTTTATTCTAAAAATTGTGAACGAAAGGCATTTTCCAGAAGAAACCATATTAGCTGCAATAGCACAAGGGGAAGCAGCTATGCTTAAAGCAGGAATTGTGGCAGTGGGGGATATCAGTAATAATGCACTAACAGCAGCTCAAAAACAGCAAGGGAATTTAGCTTATCACACATTTGTAGAAATTAGTGGATGGAAGCCCGCCATTGCAGAATCACGTTTTGCAAATGCCCTAGAAGTATTATCGAAGTTTAGGTTGATTGAAGCCGCCGCTTCATTGAGCCCACTAAAAGATTTGACCAATCCACTCAAAAGTTCTTTCAGCCCTCATGCTCCCTACTCGGTTTCTGCAGCGCTTTGGCAAATGATGATGCCGCATTTTGAAGGCAGTACTGTTACCATACATAATCAGGAAACCCCGGCCGAAAATGAATTATTTACAAAGGGTACCGGAGACTTTGTGCGCATGTACAATGCCATGAATATAGACCAGACTCATTTTACCCCAACAGGCCAAAACAGTCTGCCGTCTTACTTCCCCCAGTTACAAAAAGCCAAAAATATTCTATTGGTGCACAATACAACCACCAGCGAAGCCGATATGGATTATGCAAACCAATTGTCTAAGCAAAATTCACAAGACTTGTATTATACACTATGTGTGAATGCCAATTTATACATTGAAAATAAATTACCCCCTATTGAATTATTGCGCAATAAAAAATCGAATATCGTTTTAGGCACCGATAGTTTATCAAGTAACCACGAGTTGAGCATTTTGTCAGAAATAAAAACCATCACCAAACATTTCCCAAACATTTCATTAGAAGAAATACTTCAATGGGCAACACTGAATGGCGCAAAAGCTTTGCAAATGGATCAACAATTTGGAAGTTTTGGAATTGGTAAAAAACCAGGAGTTATTGTAATAGACCAAATCGAAAAAAATCATATTAGTGCGCATTCCATTGTTAAACGACTTGTTTAACAAGATTAACAAATCAGGCTGAATATAAATCAACTACTTTATTGATTTTTTCCTGACTTGAAAATACATTTTACTCATTACTTCTTGGTGGGGCAAAGTCAAAATAGAAATACCAATAAATAATCCCATTAAAAAAAGGTCAATATTTTTATTCAAGTCGAAAAAATAAATCAAGAAGAAAATTCCAACGAAAGAGAAAAGACTAAAAGGAATACATTTAATCAAAAGCTTTAACCAAGATAATTCTGCATTGGCAGAAAAAGAAAGATGTAAACGAATATTTTCTAAAGAAATAATAGAATGCCATAATCCAAAATATATAGCAAAACTTAGCGGCAATGTAAGCGTGAGTGAACTTACTGTTACCACAGATAATAAAATAGCCATTCTTTTAAAAGTTGCTGCAGAGCTTGGTTGAGTAATCCAAAAGGCGATTACAGTAATCAAAAAAAATAGAGAAGCGCCCACAAATACATATGTTGAAGCCGAAGACAACTTTAAGAAACCAATTAAAGAAGGACTGAAAATATGTATTTGATCGAGTATTGGAAGTACTTCCGCTAGATTCAAAAACAATATCAAGCACAAAACCATTAACCCATAACTGATTTGTAATAGAATGGCAATAAAACTAGAGGAAACTGGTAAGATGGGTAAATCTGTTTCGCCAAAATGAAATGCAGATAAGACTAAAAAGATATACAAAGAAATAGTTGGGAATAATGAAATGATGCATTAAAATGAATAAAACAATTAACACAACTTTTGTAATCAAAAGATATTGCCTAAAATAGTTGTCTGATAGATTGTCTTGGCGCATCAAAAAATTTGTTTTAAAAAATCTTTCTTAGGCAATTTAGCAAACAATAGCGCTTCTTGAAACAAAATCCTGTAATTTCTATCAAAGCATGTTGAGTACTATAAGGAAGTACATAAGCAAAGTTGACTCCTTCCGTTTGCTCAATAGTAAAGTCCATTAAAGTTGCTGATGAAGCATTAAATACAGGCTTTTCCGTGTGAATCTCCCAACCATAAAATTGCTGTTTTAAATATAGATTGGTTTTGTTTTCTACTTCGTTGGGCATCCAGAAACTAGAATACAAATCTGTGGTAGTAATGATTCCCTGACTGGTGTGAATCATAAACTGATTAACTTTTTTCTCAAAATATAAAACCGCATCATTGGAATAAACAACTGATGGGTTATGTTTTATTTCATCAAAATGAAAGTCAAAGAAAGACTCACTTTTAATAAAACTATAGCGATATGGATGAATTGCATTTTCGAGCGTCTCGTTCAAAAATCCAATACTCAAATTATTCCAAGTCGTATTAAAAATAGTTTGATAAGGATGGGTATCATTGGTATGCCAGAAACACCAAGATTTACTTTGCAAATAGGTTTTATTGGGGTCTAGTATCAGAATAGATTCACCTTTATACTGCGCATGATGAATAAACTGGTACATCAACTGCATACCAGCACATCCTCCACCTAAAATGACAATATCGTAATTGGTTGTATTCATAAAAAAGGGTTGCAATAATCAAACTATTGCAACCCAATTATTACTTAAGTTTGAATGGATTTATGCTTTTTCTTCACTACGGCTTAATGCGTAGATAACTAAACCAAATCCAATTTTATTAATGGCATCTGCAATATTGTAAACAATATCCATTGCTTTTAATGCTGCTGCTGTATCAGCAACTGGCTGCCATCCAAACAATCCACCTGGAGTACCTAGTATTTATCCTAATGGATAGATAGCCCAACCTACCAATACAAACCATGACAGCACTTTAGTAGCTTTTGCAACTTGTGTGCCAGCACTTTGAGCAAGTTTAGCCACTTCGCCAAACCATATTAAGTATACAATGTAGAAGTATGCAAGACCTGAAATTACACCCCATAATACACTACCATCGCGATCAAGAACTTCACCAATGTATCCAGTTAATAACATTACTAATGAAGCAAAAATTAGTTTCCACAATAGAGAAACTTTAGCCCCTGCTTTTTTAGTAATTAAATAAAACTCAACACACATCAAAGGAACAGTCAAAATCCAGTCTACATAACGGAAGAAAGTGGGTGATTCACCAGTTTCCAAGTTGTAGCTTCTCGTGTAATAATAGTGAACTGCAGCAATGAAAGTAATTAATCCAGAAACCAATAAAGAGGTATGCCATTTTTTGTCGGTATTATTTAACTCAAAGAAGAAAAATACCGAAGCTGCCATCATGGCCATTGTACCAATGAAGAAGGAAACGCAACATAATTGTCACTGGCAATTGGAGTTGCATTCAAGAGGACTTGTAGCATGTTCAAAGTTTTTAGGTTTAAGAAAAGATTGTTTAAGAATGGACATCCTTAAGTTAAACGCTAATATTGAAAAATGGTTGAAACCTACTAACAATAGGGGTTACATCATATTATATTTAAACATACTATAAGAACGAATTTGGCTTTTTTAAGATTTAATAACTTAAACAAACAGCCGTAAAGTGCTTTTTAAAAAAATTTCAGAAAAAATAAAAAAAATCCTCATCCAAGCATTAAACTTGAATGAGGAGACAAAAGGAAAAGAATTGATTACTCTGTAAAAGCCAACCAATCATCTTGGTTATTAATTTTCCAAGTCTTTTCTCCAGAACCATCTGCATTCATTAATACACAATTCAAATACCCATCAACTGTACCAAAATTGCTATCCTTGGCAAAACTCAACAAAATTTTAGAAGACCCTTCCAACCAATTTAATCGAACAGTCCATGTAGATAAACTAGTAATATCCGAAGGTAGGGTTACTGACTTTACCAATACTTCTGCTTCAGTTGCCGTAGTATAACTGTACACGTCTATTTTATTGGTCCCATTCATTTTTGCATATACTATTTTAGTTCCATCGCTACTGATTTTAGTAGACAAAACATTTCTAGAATTTACAATTGATTTTGGGTCACCCATATTGCCGTTAACAATTGTACCCGAATATGCCAAAGGGGTAGCAGCAGAAGATGTAAGAACAAAACGCTTTCCATCTGCAGCAACCTGATGATTGCTAAAACCAAGAGGAACTGTCGCTAATTTATCTTGACCAGATCCATCTGCATTAATCACTTCAATTGAAGTAGTAAATGGATTACTCCCGAAGTTATTTTTGATAAAAGCAAGCTTACCATTGCTTAACTGTTTGATACTTTTATAATTGATTCCTGTTGAAACAGCCAATGTAGCAATGGTAGTAAGCCCTGATCCATCTTTATTTACAGAGACAATTTTGGTTGAAGGATTAGACCCACTAGTGATGTGAAAAAAATATAGTTTACTGCCATCGCTAGCAACACAAGCATCCCCGATATAGGAATTCAAATTGGTTGGGGGAGTTACTGCAACAACTAATTTAGCATTTGCCCCATTAATATCAGTCGTATGAATATTGGCACTATCGATATAGTAGACAACATTATTGGCAACAGTTCCAGTAGTGCCACCATTGGGATCGGAGCTGTTTTTAGAACAAGCAATTGAAAAAATACCTAAAACAATAAATAAATAACATGCTTTAATAATTCGCATAAAAATTAAATGAATGAATGAAAAATGATAAAATTGATATTAAAAGATTGTGACAAATTATTGTTGAAGTTTCCACACTATTTCATAGTCGCCAATAGCGGCTTCTTTATCTTTTAAGTTGATTAAGGCATTCTTATACGCAGTGGCTAGATCATTAGTTTGAACAATTTTGGCTAATTCGTCTTTAGTAAGTGATTTTCCTTTTTTGATGATATAAGGAGCCCCCTTAATAGTAATTGAAAAGTACTTGGTGTTGCCGACAAAAGAACGGAAACCACCATTAGATACCCCGTCCATTTCAACTGTTAAATAGGGTGTCATAGCAGGCTTTCCGTCGTATGACAATTGTAAAGCAATGCTTACTTTCAAAAGGGCATCAGCACTAGTTTCTTTTAGCAATGCATTTTCACCAAATAAGCGCATGCTGCTAGAAGTAAGTGGTTTAATAGGATTCAAATTTTTATAGACTGTTAAGAATTGATCCGCTGTATTCATTTCATCTTTAAAGAAATCTTGAACCAATTCATAAGAGGGTGCCGAAGGAATGGCATTTTCTGGAAGTACTTGGCCATTGGATACAGCTGCCGTTGCTTGGGTAAATTGTGCATACATTCCCGCTAAAACTTCTTGTAACCATTCTTCAGGAATTTGAGGAAAATCTATCGATTTAGTTGTTTCTGTTTTGGTCCAATTATTGGTTTTACTTTCATATAATTGAGTGGTCCCTTGTATACTCATAGAAGCAACAGCAATCTTTTTTGCAAAAGACAATGGCATCGCATAAGCAGCATTTAATTTCTTTACAGAAACTTCCAGCTCACTCCCATTCACTTTTTCAATATCAGAAAATGTAATTCCTTTTGCAATTTCTGGAGAGTTGGTAACATTTACCCACATACCTGCATTTGATCCAGTAACTGCTATAACAGGTTCCTTAAAAACACCTGATTGCGCTACTGACTTTACCAGTTGTTGGTCACTTACCATCAAATAACTGTTTTTAAAACCCGTACCCTTATTTTGGGTTTCTAAATTTCTAAATGCAGCAGCAGGAATTACCACTTTGGCAGCTGGTTTAACATAGGCTGCCATTGTGAGAGATCGCATACCTATTATAGATGTAACGATATCTACTCTAATTAAAGATTCTGGAATTGTTGAAAAATTAGCTAGTTCAAGTACGACGTCCTTGGTTAAATCTATGTTTACAGAAGACTTAGCGCCATTAATACTAATTAACTGAATATTTTTTGATGGTGGAGGAACCGTAAAACTACCCTCTTCAACTCCATTTTTTTCAAAACTAATTTTCTTATTGCCACTATTGGGAGCTTCAACTGCAGTATGAATACCAAAGGATTGATGCTTTAACTCTTTTCCATTTAACTTAATAGTACCCGCATATTTAAAAAACTGAAAGCCGTTAGGCGAACTCAACATTAACATAGTAAAATCACCATTGTCAATCCATTCTCCTTTTAAAAAATCATTTGTTGCTAAACCAAGATCTTTAGGAAAAATATTCGTCCCTACAGATGCAAGTACATCTACATCATCCAGATTGGGGGTTTCGGCAACTGAGCCCCCCAGCTCACCTGCCAAATTACCCACCATCTTTGTTACTTTAGACATCGCTTTTTGAAATATATTCCCCCCCTTTTTAGGTTCATCTTTTTTGGCCTCTGTACTCGTTTCCGTTTTATCTTTTTTCCAAAATTGTGCTTCAGAAACACTTGCGCTGACTAAGAAACAAAAAAAAAGAATCAGTTTTACTTGCATATTTCATTTTTATTCTCACAAATATGAAAGCATAAGCCAATCAAAAAAATACTCTTTATGGAGTATTTTAAACAAATCGCAAATTCTATTTGAAACAGTACATTTACAATAGTGAGCAAACGTATTACTATATTAGTATGCTTGAGTTTATTACTAGTGGTATTGGGCACGAATGCTCAATCAACTCAACGTGTCAAATTCAATGTATTCAAGAGTAGCGATGGACTTAGTAAACAAGTAATTAAAGGAATTTCCGAAGATGAAAACGGATTTATCTGGCTTCTTAGCGATCACCAACTTCAATGGTTTGATGGATCTAATTTTCACACAGTTCCTTTTGGCAACGGAATACACCAAATACCTGGTTCACTATTCTATGAAATACTCCAAGGATTTGAAAAAGATATCTGGATATTTTACAATAGTGGCTATTCTATTTACAACCCAAAAACATTCTCTTTTAAACATATTAAACTTCCTAATCAAAAAATCAATTGGCAGGAGCAGATATTTGTTAGTCCGAATAAAAAACAAATCATTCTATCAAACAACGGATATTATCAAGTCATCAATTCCATAACAAAGCAAACCACTAAATTATTTAAGAAAAAATCAAAAGCGGTTGGTTTGGCATCCATCAATAAAACGAGTCAATTAGAGTTTTTTACAGAGGACAGATTGGGCATACACCTCGAAAATATTGAGAAAAACACCCGAGTTTCTATTCCGAATCATCAAAAAGTACCCTACTATATTTTTAAAAGAGTGAATGATTCTACTATTGTAGCATTTGCAGAAAAACACTTTTTAGCTTACGATATAAAAAATAAAAAAATCATTAAACAATCACCCTATCCTTTTGGATTTGGCATGAAATCTTTCATCAAGAATAAAGATATTATTAATAAAAATGATCAGGCATTCCTAATAATAATGGAAAATGAAATTTGGGAATTTGATAAATCAAGATTGAATTTTACAACTAAATTGGTGGGATTAAATGGAACATCTACCTTAAATCAAGGCTACTATACAAGTCTATTTTTAGACTCCAAAGGCGTTTTATGGGCCAATACTACTTTAAGTGGGCTTCATGAAATCTTACTTCAAAAACAACCAATCAAGTTGTTTTCATCTATCATACCGGAGGAAAATTTTATTAAATGCTTTTTACCTGACAAAAGGAATAACACAATTGTATGTGGCACGTTTGGAGCTGGTTTAATTATATACGACACTAATGGGAATATTATAAAAAAATATCCGTTAAAAAAATTAGGAGCTAAAACAGGTACAATTGTATCCGCTATTTTAGCATTAGATAAAATCTATTGTTTAGTAATGCTTTATGGTAGAGACGACTTCTATATGTTAAATAGAAAGAATTTATCTATAAAGCATATAAACATTAATTATAAAGAAAAAGAGATAGCAAAAGAACGTCCTAACTATTATTCAATACCACTTCAAATAAACCCAACTGAATTCATATATAATCTAGGAAGCTTAAAACTTAATATAAAGTACAAAAACGGGTTAGTATCAGTTGAAAAAAGAACAAATACCATCAGCCTGCTCAAATTGAATAGTTTTCCAGCGTACACAAAATATGAAGCACTTATAGAAATAAGCAGTAGCAGTTTTGTACAGTCTTGTTTACAAAAAATTGGATTAATAGAAAGTAGCTTGGTATATATTGACAAAAGAAAGAACAATTGGATTTTCGGAACTAGTAACGGCTTATATGAATTTTCGAAAAAGGGCACACTATTGAATTCTTACACAACCAAAAATGGATTAGGGAATAATTATATCTATGCTGGTATTGTTGATAATGACTACAATATATGGTGTAGTCACGAAAAAGGGATCAGTAAAATTGATACCAATGGTATTATATCAAACTTAAGTAAACCAGACGGGTTACAAGATGAAGAATTTAATTATGGGGCAATTGCGAAAACAACAGATGGCGAATTGTATTTTGGCGGAATAAATGGATTAAACGCATTTTATCCTTCCGACATCAATACCAATCATGATAATGGTAAATTAATTGTTACAAAAATTAGTTCAAACGAACCGCATTTACCTGAGGACACTGCATTTTGGAACTTGAATGATCTAGAATTTAGACATACTGATAATAGAATAAAAATTCAACTATCTACAATTGGATATAGTACTGCAACAGCTTATAATTATCAATATAAGTTAGTGGGCATTGATAAAGAATGGAAAAATCTTAGAAATACAAGGGAAATAAATTTAGCTCTTAACCCTGGTAGCTATACCCTAGAAATAGCAAGTGGGAGGTTTTTCAATAAAAGAGCCATTGCACAAAAACGTATACAAATAAGAATATCCCCTCCCATTTACTTAAGATGGTGGTTTCTTTTATTGGTTGGTGGCTTATCAGTTACAACCATATGGTTTGCTGCTAAATATATAACTAATAGAAAGTATCGAAAAAAGTTACAAGCCATTCAATTACAAGAACAGCTTGAATTTGAGAGACAAAGAATTAGCAGAGACTTGCATGACAATATGGGTGCTTATACATCTGCCTTAATGGCCAATGTAGACAAACTTAAACATATTCAAGGCAATACAAAGGAGTTAGATAAAATACAAGATAATGCAGAACATATTCTTAATAGTTTACGCGAAACTATTTGGGTATTAAATAATAAAGAAATAAATATTGCCAACTTTACCGATGAGTTCAAAAACTATTGCTTCAATGTTTTAAAACACTTTGATGCAATATCATTTGAAGCAATAGAAACAATAGAAGAAAATCGTTTATTAAATGCTTCGGATGCTATCAACCTAAACAAAATACTTCAAGAAGCATTTCAAAATATCATCAAACACAGCAAGGCAACAAAAGTATTATTTACAATACATGGATCGAATAAATTAATCATCACTTTAAAAGACAACGGAATTGGTTTTAATCAAGAGAAGAAAACGAATGGAAATGGATTAGAAAATATGGAATGGAGAGCTATGGAATCAAAAGCCATATTGTCTATATTTTCAGAAGAAAATACCGGAACAACAATTAGTATTGTAAAAGATATGCTCCCAAAAGAGTATTGACCTTTTAACCAAATTCTAGCAATTTTACATGATGTCAATTTCAATTGCAATAGTAGATGACAAGCCCATTAATCGCCAAACGGTTAAAGACAAATTAATTGACCAAATAGGAATCCTCATTGTATTTGAAGCCAAAAACGGACTTGACTTTTTAGAGAAACTCAAGTTGGCCAGTATAAAACCAGATGTAGTGCTAATGGATTTAGAAATGCCCGAAATGAATGGTATTGAAGCAATTAGTATAGCAACTGCAGCCTACCCAAGTATCAAGTTTATTGTATTAACTGTATTTGAGGAAAACGATAAAATATTTGAAGCCATTAAAGCTGGGGCAAGCGGATATTTATTAAAAGAAGACAGTGCCATTCATATTGTAGATGCTATCAATAGCGTATATGAACACAATGGAATTCCTATGAGTCCCTCCATTGCCCGAAAAACACTCGAGTTACTAAAAAATATTCCTGTTAAACCAATAACGGAAAATAAAGAATTAACCAACACCAATAGTGCTGGATTAAGTGAGCGAGAAATAGAAATACTCAAGGAAATGGTGAGCGGAAAAAATTATAAAGCTATTGGAGAAAAACTCTTTATTTCTCCATTAACGGTTCGCAAACATGCTTCGCATATTTATGAAAAATTACACGTGAATAATAGAACTCAAGCCATCAATATTGCCCAAAAACAAAAATGGATTTAAGCCAGCACTTCTTGTAAAATAGCATAGCTCTTCATTTGTCCAAAGCCAGGAATATGAAGCGATAAATAGAGTTGATAGGCTTCTAATAATTGCCTGCGAATGTTTTTATTTAATGGAATATTTTCTAGTTCGTTGTAAAAAGACAAATTAGAAATGGCGGAAGTAATTTCCGCAAGCTGGCCTTCTAAGTAATAAGGATGCAAGGGTATATGCTCTACAAAATTCCCCTCTTGTAAATCTATGATGGGTGTTTTAGTATTATATACCCCTTGTAATTGAAAGCCTAATTCGGAAGCTAAGTGTAAGGTAAAATACAAGGGAAGATTACCAGTTAAAGTTGCATTTCCTTTGTCTAATTGTTTGAGTGTGTCTTCAATTAAATAAAATAATTCAGGATTGGCTTCTGGTTCTTTTAAGCTGTGCTGCAATAGCTCCATAACGAATAGGGCTACCGTATTTTTTACCACGTTAAATAAAACCGACTCATACATATATCCCCATCGGTACTCTTTAATGAACTGCAATTGCTTCATTTCATTATGGTACACTTCTAATTCTAGTATAGCGGCGGGGCTAAAATAACTGGCTTTTCCAGCAGAAGTTTTACTGCTTTGTCTTACTCCTTTAACAATATATTGTTGAATACCAAACAATTCGGTGTACACAGAAGTGATGATACTGGTATCGCCATATTTAATGGTACGCAATACCACACCTTTTGTTGAATGCACCGTACTCATTGTTGCAATTTAGTGGGTTGCAGTCAAAGCTGATTCAGTTGATTGTTGGGAAAGCTTGGTGGGAGGTAAATGAACGGGGTTTAATTTTATTATTCCTACAGCATGAAAGCCGCGCATGATTAAGAAAGTTAAATCGAACTCAAACCATTTTTTAGCAAAATTGGCATCGTCTTTAGCATAATGGTGATTGTTCTGGAACAATTCTCCCATCAATAAAATACCCCAGGGTGAACTATTTTTAGAATGATCCCCATTGTCAAAATTACTGTAGCCATATTTATGCCCGCACCAATTCACCACTGCACCTTGAATAGGCCCCATTAAAAAATGAATGGGTAATAATAAAAACCACCAAGCATTGGGTGCAAAAGCAATATAAAAACTAGTATAAGCAGCCATGAAGACCAATCTGGTTAAAGGATGATGACCAAACTTGTCTAATTTATCCCAAACAGGTAAATAATCTTTGGTGAATTTGGGATCAGGCATACGCTTACCCGTTAAAAAACTTCTGAAGATTAAAATAGTACTGCGCATCATCTGGTACACATCTTTAAAAAAATGCGGCGAGTGCGGATCTTCTTCTGTATCACTAAATTCATGGTGCATTCGATGCATCACTCCATATGCCCTTGGCACTAAATAGGAAGAACCTTGTACAAACCAGGTACTCAAATAAAAAAATCGTTCCCAGTTTTTACTCAACTCATACATTTTATGAGAAGCAAAGCGATGTAGAAAAAACGAATGAAAAAACAAGGACCCAAACCAATGGGCAAAAAAGAATAC
>JAGOGG010000191.1 GCA_017996795.1 Sediminibacterium sp.
CGACAACAGGGTTGAAAATATCTGTATAGATGGCAATGTAGTAATTACCGCATCGCTTGATGGAAAAATTATATTTTGGGATAAAAGCACACAGCAACAATTGGCTACAATGATGCTTTTAACCAATAAAGACGAGTACATCATTTATAATTCTGATGGATATTACATGGCTTCTAAAAAAGCTTTAGATATGATCTCCTTTACTCATAACAAGTTAATTTTTAATATTTCGGCGTTTGATTTGGAGAAAAATAGACCAGATATTTTGCTGCGCTCTATTGGATACAACAGTCAAGCATTGGCAGATATTTATTACCAACTGTATCAAAAGAGAAAAGCCAATTCACCGTCACAATTGCAATGGAATGGAAACGATATTCCGATAATAGAAAGAGCCATTTTGCCCTATCAAATTAATGATACGTTTGTAGCATTAAGAATCCAAGCTACCCAAAGTGTTTCTGCATTAAACAGATTGAATATTTGGTTAAATGGAGTGCCAATTTTTGGTAAAAGCGGAATAGAAATTAAAGCAGCAAATGGAAGATTTGATTCAACTTATCGCATCGAACTTCAAAATGGAGTTAACATTGTTGAATATACAGTATACAACTTGCAAGGTATGCAAAGTGAAAAACCCAAATTGGAAATTGAATGCCTTGTTAAAGCTAAACGCTCCAATTTATATGTTTTATGTTTAAGTGTTTCTGAGTATGAACAAAAAGAGAATAATCTAAAATATGCAGTTAAAGATGGTCGCGATGTAGCCCAAGCTTTTATCCAAGAATACTTATCACAAGATATTAATAATCTGTCATTTAATCAAATTTTTGTGGATACGCTTTTCGATAAAAATGCCACAGTTCAAAACTTTTTAAAGGCAGAAAGCAAAATAAAAGAAGCGCAACCTTCTGATAGGGTTATCGTGTATTTATCGGGCCATGGTTTATTAGATAAGAATCTTAATTTTTGGTTTGCTACCCATAATATAGATTTTAAAAACCCGTCGAAAGATGGTTTGGGTTATGAAAGAGTTGAGGAGCTTTTATCAAATATCAATGCCAGAGAGAAATTACTTTTAATTGATGCATGTCACAGTGGTCAACCAGATAAATCTGCCATTGTAAAAGTAGATGAGTCAAAATTGCAGAATAGCAGAAATGTTCAATCGTATACATTTAAAGGGTTAGAATTGGATGATGAAGAGCTTCCAGATTTATCGGCAAGTTTTGAATTAATGCAAGTAATATTTAGAGACATGAGTTTAAGTGGCGGTACGCAGGTAATTGCGGCAGCGGCGGGAAACAGTTATGCTTTAGAAAGTGATTTATGGAATAATGGTATATTTACTTATTGCTTGGTAAATGGTATGAAAAATAAAGAAGCCGATTTAAATGCTGATGGAAAAATAAATTTGAGTGAATTAAATGAATACATTTATGCTCAAGTGAGTTCAAAAACATCGGGCAGACAAAAGCCAACAAGTAGGTCTTGGAATCAATGGGCAGATTTTATTGTGAAATAAACGCATAGCACATGAGTAAAATGTATCGTCATTTCATTTGGATTTTAATAGTTAGCACTTCTCATTTTGCAATGGCAGGTATTTCTATTCCTAAAAAAGGCAAGGTTTATTTAATCAATATTGGTGTAAATCAAAACATTGGTTATCAGTATTGTTTGTATTGCGATAATGATGTGGATGCCATGAAAGTGCGATTAGAAGCTGACAGTGCCAACCATCATTTTGCCCTAGAGATTTATAATTTCACCAACGAACAAGCTACTTTTGCCAACATAAATAAAACCTTTGGTTATATAGCCGAAAACGCCACTAAATACGATAAAATAATGTTGTATTACTCAGGTGTAACCTTACCTATAGAAACCAGAAAAGGCGCTCCATTAATCAATTATTTTTTATTGGCAAATGCCAAAAGAGTTGGAAAGGATATCGAAGGCGATTTCTTTACTATTGGCACACTAAAAACATGGCTGGATAGAATTGCTGCCAGCGATTTTCTATTGATTTCAGATGCCGGTCCAACCGATACTTATATAAAAGATTTTCTCGAAAACCTTACCTATATCAACAGTGATTGGCAGGGAATAGATGACAAGAACAGGATTTTTTTATTTCCCAATATCGCTGGATATGACAACCGCAAAAGCCAAAGAGGCTATTTTTCTGAAATTCTAACTGGTTTGCCTGAAGATGTGAGTTTGATAGACTTGCTGGATTCGAGAAAGAAGGAGGCCATTTTTACAGATTTGAAAACTGTAGAAAATATTTTATTTAGAAACAATGCACGCGCATTTACTTGGTCGTTAAAAATGTTTGAAGAAAAAGCATTTATAAATGATTATTCTTTTTTATTGAAAAATAATACAACTAAAAAATCAAGAGGTTTAGAAGAGGAAGAGGAACTGGACGCCGAAATCGATTTAGATTCAGCAAGAAAACCACGACAATTGGCGTTGGTAATTGGTGTTAATAATTATCTCAATTACAATCAATTGAATAATCCAATATTGGATGCCAATACTTTGGGAGATGTTTTAAAAGAGAAATACGGGTTTGAAATTTGGCGATTAACTGACAATCCAACTTTGAGCGACATTACCAAAATGATTGGCAAGTTAAAGCAGGAACAGCTCAATGGTCCTTATGACCGTTTTGTTCTCTTTTTTGCTGGGCATGGTTATGTTGACGAAAGCACAGGAACAGGTCATTTAGTCGCATCTGATAGCAAAAAACAGAAAGAGGATTCAAAGTTTGAAACAGTTGTGCAACACAATTATCTCATTAATGAATTGGAGAAATTGAATTGCAAACACGTGCTTTTAGTAATTGACGCGTGTTACAGTGGAAGTATTCAAAAAGCAATAGATTTTAAAGACAATGACGACTGTAATTATACAATTCCAATAAATTGGAAAAATTTGTATGGAAAAATTTCAGACGAACAATACATCAAACGCAATATTGCTTGCCCAACTCGTCGTTATATCACTTCTGGTGGAAGTAAATATACTGTACCTGATGGCGTAAAGGGCAAACACAGTCCTTTTGCAGCCTATTTTATTGACAAATTGACAAAAGGAGACCCAACAGATGGCATTGTTTCGTATACTGAATTTTTACCAGACTTAGGAAGAATAACACCTAAGCCACGACAAGGTAGATTTGGTAATGACTCGGAAACCAGTGAATTTATGTTTATTGCAAAACAATAAGGAATGAAAATGATTAAAAAAGTACTGTTTTGGGTTGTTTTGGTTTTTCCTTTTTGGGCAAATGCACAGCAAGTCAATTCTACAGCCTTGTATACCAAAGCTTTAGAAATAAATGAAAGAAATGGCAATGCAGATTCTATAGCATTGTTGCTCAACAAAGCTATTAAAGACGAAAGCGCTAAAGTTAAGCCTGATGTTAATTTATTGGGAAATTGTTATTTATTGCGGGGTGGGTCGCACCAATTTAAAAATAATTTTACAGCTGCGTATACTGACTATTGTGTTGCTTTACAATTTTTAGCTAAAGCTAAATCTGCTTATACAAGCAACGCTATTGAGGGAATTAACAAAAGTTATTTAGGCATTATTGAGAATGATTTAAGTTTAATTAATGCCAGTGCATCTGAATTTAAAGAAGAGAAGTGTTTTTTTTCAATTACAGAAATACTTAAGGTAAAAGGAGATACTATTTGGGCCAAAGTAAATTCTGGATTAAATGATGGGCTCTATACTGCAAGTGTTGGTGGTGTGTTGTCGGCTTATAGTAAAGAATATCCTGATAGAGGTAATGATGAATTGGGCAATTGCCGCGTAACTAGTGTATCTAACACCTATAGCATTGTTGAAATTGTAACTTTTGAAAGAGCAAAAAAAGAAAACCTATATGCCATTAGCGGTGATAATGTTATGCTTAAAATTAAAATACCAATCAACACTTATGATGGTAATTTGCATCGCATGGCTTTATTGAATATTCGTTTATTAAGCAGCACCAAAGCCCAAGTTATTAATCCTAATTTTCTTTTTAATTACAATAATCAATATACCGAAAAAGCCATCAATCAATATTATTTGGCAGATGAAATTGGCACAGCAGAATGGTTGTACGACAGCACCACCATGAAAAATTCACCAGAATATCCTCCATTAACAAAAGGTGCACACAAAGGCTATAATATGTGGG
>JAGOGG010000192.1 GCA_017996795.1 Sediminibacterium sp.
ACCCTGTTTCTAGGACTGCGTAAGAATGCATTTAATTTCTTGTTATCTAAAGCGGCAAATTGCTCTTTAGTAATTCCTTTAAATAGGTCTAAATTGTAAGCACTGGTATCAGTGCTAGTAGTAGCTGACCTTGTGGCTCTTTTTTCGTTATTGTCTACCACAGCATAAACAATACTTGGGTTCTTAGGGTAAATGGCTAATCCAATTCTTCCAACCCCGTCTCCAGTAGGGAAACCAGCACCTTCCACAGAAATTTTCTGCCAGGTTTCGCCCCCATCGGTACTTTTAAAAATTCCACCAGACTTACCGCTTTCTTCAAAATTCCAAGCTTTACGAGTACGGTACCACATACCTGCATACAATTCATTGGAATTGGAAGGGTTAATATCTAAATCAACCGCACCAGTATTTTCATCAACATAAAGTGTTTGCTTCCATGATTTACCACCGTCGGTTGTTTTATAAATACCTCTTTCTTTATTGGGGGAGTATAAATGTCCTAAAACGGCCACCCAAGCGGTATTGGGATCAGTAGCATGTAATTTAATTTCACCAATATGATGACTATCTGCAAGACCTAACCAAGTCCAGGTTTTACCATTATCACTAGACTTGTATACGCCTAAACCAGCGTAAGTAGAACGACTGCTATTTACTTCACCAGTGCCTACCCAAATTTCTCTGGTTTTCCAGTTAACGGCAATATCCCCTATCCCAATAATATCTTCAGAATCAAAAATGGGACTAAAACTCATACCATTATTCACCGTATGCCATAAACCACCAGTTGCATAAGCAACATAAAACTCCGTAGGATCAGCAGGGTTTACATCAATATCTACTACTCTTCCACTTTGAATACTCGGTCCGATATTTCGGAACTCTGTTTTATTGGCTAAAGATTGCTGACTCAGTTGTTTGCGCAGCTCTATACTCTTCAATCTTTCTGCAGGACTGGTAGGTTTTACCTGTGCTTCCGCAAAAATTGAAGAAATGATTAACAGTGACAATAGTGTTTTTCTCATATCGGCTTTGTATTTTCGAATCCGAATGTAAGTAATATGAGATTTCTATTGCTACCACTGCTCATTTTTTCGGTGAATACCATTTTTTCACAGTGTAAATCCTATAAACTTTCAAGTAATGGAGATACATTGAACTGTGTAGATTTTAATGATTTAAAACAAGGTAGGTGGATTGTAACCACCCCAAAATTAAGAGGCGAACCAGGGTTTGAAGCGGAAGGTGTTTTTAAAAACAATCGGAAAGAAGGTTTATGGAGAACGTTTAATTTAATGGGAGACTTGATTGCCCAAGAAAATTTTAAATGGGGCAACAAAAATGGCAGATGTTTATATTTCACCCTTTCAGGATTAGAAAGAGAAGAAAGTTGGAGAGCGGTCAATCCTGATAAAGCGTATGATACCCTTGATGTAGTAGATCCAGGCAACCCCAATCAATACGAACGAATTGTTGTAAAAAACGATGGCAATTCCATCAAACACGGAATTTGGAAAACCTATTCACCCAATACCGGTGCGCTCTTAGAAACAGAAGAGTACATCATGGGTAAATTAAAAGCGGACATAGAAGCAGAAAAAATAAATACCCTTGCCGTTTCTAAACCAATAGCCGATACCACAAAAAAACAAGCATCCAAAGTACTCCCTAAAGAAGTATTGGATTTCAATAAAAAACAATCCAAGAAAAACAAGCCAGTCGTTACAGGAAGAACAGGCAATTAAAGGTCCGAGATTTTAATCCCCAAAGGCCGAATTATTTGATTGAGGGTTTTCATAATCCCCCTACTTTTCTTTTTAGGAATGGCATAAGCACAAGAAAGGGCTGAATAAAAATCATATCCATTTTCCTTTACTTGAGTTACATAAACTGCAAATAACTCTTGCAATACTGGGTGATCCAAAAATGAATACCTGTTTTGGTGCCTGGAAATATTAGATGGCTCAATAAATTGATACCCACTAATATGCAAGAATACCAACCGATGGTGTTGGTTTACCCAATAATCGCCTTCTTTTGCGTTTATTTTTCTTTCATGCAAATTCCAATATGCTACGTTTAAACCGGGGTTATCATCAATTTGAACTCGTTTAAATAATAAAGGCACCATATTGATCCAAATTTGGTCTACCCCCATCCCTTCTGCAAAATTGTAATAACATTCCGATTTCATATGCCCTGCCCACCAACTCAAAAAATCATGGGTATTGGCCGTATTGCGCATTCCTAAAAAACCCGCATTGTATAATCCTGACCGTAAAATATCCCGTTCTCTTGGAAGTAAATGGTTATCGGGATATGGATTTGTAAAATGAGGTGTTATTACTAAATCGTTTTCGAGTAAACTATTTTCCACTCCTTCAAAAGAAGAAAACACCCAAGTGTCGGAATCAATGTATAATAATAGGTCTGGTTGATATTGCTTAAAAATCCATTGAGCAACAAAGGGCTTCATGGCACAATTCAATTCTATTACCGAATATTGAGCTGCCATTAAATCAAAGTCAGGAACATTTAATTCACTGATTTCTAATAATTTATAGGGGTCAAATGAACTTAAATTAAACCGCTCATTCACCTGATCAATCAGCACAATCAGCAATTCATACCCTGGATTAAACTGAATAAATGAGTTGGCCATTGTTTTACAATGGGCTAAATGATTAGCAGAACAAACGGTGTAAACAATCTTTTTCATACTAATTAGGCTTGGCCATTTTTTCGGCTATTACAATCGTATTTAAATAAAACCGATCAGACTTAGGCCAAAAGTATTCAACCAAACTAAATCCCATATTCATTAATGGGATTCCGATTTGGCGTACCAATTTTTTAAACAAATTGAATTTGCTTAACACAGGTACTTGATGCATCCAATGATCATGAATGTACAAAACAAATAACTGGTGCAATGCACTCATAAAATGACCATTTTTATCGATCAAAACAAGGTTAAACCCATTTTTCTCCAACATATCTTTTAATGCAAACTGGGTGTATCTCGCATAGTCAATAGGCATTTCATGTTCTTCCCATGCAAAAGGACAAGTGAGTAAAATTTGAGACCCAGGCTTCATTACTCTATTTATTTCTGGTAATATTTCTTGCAACCCGAACACATGCTCGAACACTTCACTAGTAAAAACCGAATCGAAGCTTTCGTTTTCAAATGGAATAGTCTTACCATCATAATATACATCAACCGCTTCATTTTGGTGATCATGCCCTTCCCCATCATAGTCTAGCCCAATATATTCGTCAACATTCGTAAACAATGATTGATAAGGCTTTTCCCCACAACCAAAATCGAGGAGTTTACCCTTGAGTTGTGGTGCATATAAACTAATTTTACGGTACAATCCCTTTCTTATAAAATAAAGAGGATGTTTATACGAGGGATTGAAGTTTTTAGGTACCATATTATCAAATGCAACAATTGAAGGGCAAGATACGGAATATGACAATTAGGTATGATTACCAGATTTTTTGCGAACAACCCTATGGTGGTATTTCTCGTTACTACTATGAATTAATTTATCGACTTCAACAGAAACCTGGTATTCATATTCAACTGGATATATTGTCTGCAGACAATATATTTTTAGAGCAATTAAAAGGAAAGAACTTTTGGAATGAATTGAATTTTAAAGGCAAAAAAGACTTGAATCGCCTGCTTTCGAACGCCTATGATAGTTTTGCCGCAAGAATGCAACCATTCGACGTATTCCACCCAACCTATTATAGTAAAACATCTTTAAATAGAACAGCCGGTAAACCCATGGTGATTACCATTCATGATATGATTGATGAACGATTTCATCAAGGCCAAGCTGCTTACGAAAACATAATTTCCCTCCGAGCGAAACATATCAATCAAGCCAATAAAATCATTGCGGTATCAGAGAACACTCGAAAGGATTTAATTGAATTATGTGGTGTTGATCCCAATAAAATTGAAACCATTTATCATGGTAATAGCTTTAATACAAATATTGAAAGGGCTACCCTACCTCAATTATTTGAACAACCCTATTTGCTTTATACGGGTAAAAGGTATGCGTATAAAAACTTTGACCGATTGGTACAAAGCTTAATTCCAATCATGCAAACAAATCCTGATTTATATTTGGTATGTGCGGGCGGTGGGGCTTTTAAAAATGCGGAATTAA